>JAYUDU010000172.1:0-2069 GCA_043739605.1 Acidimicrobiales bacterium
GCATCCGGCCCGAGGCCATGGGCCTGCTCGAGATGCACCGCCTCGCGGGGCGCGACACCTACATCGTCAGCGCGTCGCCCAGCGAGGTCGTCCAGGCGCTCGCCCAGGCTCTCGGCATGACCGGTGGCCTCGGCACGATCGGCGCCGTCGTCGAAGGGGTGTACACGGGTGACCTCGTCGGCCCGTTCTGCTACGGGCCGGGCAAGGTCGAGGCCAACAACGAGGTCGCCAACTGGGAGCACTACGACCTCGAACGCTGCTACGCGTACAGCGACTCCGCCAGCGATCTGCCGATGCTCGAAGCCGTCGGTCACCCCGTGGCCGTCAACCCCGATCGACCGCTCGAGGCAGTGGCCCGCCAGCGCGGCTGGCCCATCGTCATCTTCAGCCAGCGCACCAAGGTCGTCGCCAAGCGCACGTCGGGCTTCGCGGGGGCGCTCGGGGTGGCCGGCGCGGCGTTCGCGGTCGGGCTCAAGGTCGGCAAGCGGCGAGCCGGCGCCGCCTGAAACCCTCAGCCGGCGCCGCTCCCGCGCCGGTAGCGTTCCGTACCCGTGCCTGGCGCACCAGACAGGAACGCCCGTCGATGAACGCCGTAGCCTCCCACCCCGTGCCCCGCTTCTACGCGACGACCCCGATCTACTACGTCAACGCGCAGCCGCACCTCGGGCACGCGTACACGACCATCGTGGGTGACGCGCTCACGCGCTGGCACCGCCTGCTCGGCGACGACGTGCACTTCCTCACGGGCACCGACGAGCACGGCCTCAAGATCCAGCAGGCCGCCGACGAGCGGGGCCTCAGCCCGCAGCAGTTCGCCGACGAGGTCGCGCCCACCTTCCAGCGCGCATGGCAGGGCCTCGGCATCGCGCACGACGACTTCATCCGCACGACCGAGCCGCGCCACCGCGCAGGCGTGCAGCAGCTGCTGCAGGCCTGCTACGACGCCGGCGACATCGAGCTCGACACGTATCGCGGCCTGTACTGCGTGGCGTGCGAGGCGTACTACACCGACGACGACCTGGTCGAGGGCCTGTGCCCCATCCACCATCGCCCGGTGCAGCTCGTCGAGGAGGAGAACTACTTCTTCCGCCTGTCGCGCTACCAGGACCGCTTGCTCGACTGGTACGCCACGCACCCTGGCGCGATCGTGCCCGACTTCCGGGCCAACGAGGTCCTCGGCTTCATCCGCCAGGGGTTGCTCGACTTCAGCTGCAGCCGGACCTCGATCGAGTGGGGCATCCCGCTGCCCTGGGATCCGAAGCACGTCGCGTACGTGTGGTTCGACGCGCTCGCCAACTACATCACTGCGGTCGGCTACGGCACCGATCCCGATCGCTTCCAGCAGTGGTGGCCCGTCGACTACCACCTCATCGGCAAGGACATCGTCCGGTTCCACTGCGTGTACTGGCCGGCGATGCTGATGTCGGCCGGGCTCGAGCCACCGCGCCACTACGCCGTGGGCGGCTGGCTGCTGTCGGGTGGCGAGAAGATGAGCAAGACCACGGGCAACGTCGTCAACCCGCTCGACCTGGTCGACGACATCGGCGTCGATGGCTTCCGCCACTACGTGCTGGCCGACACGCCCTACGGCTCCGACGGCGACTTCACCTACGAGGGCCTCGTCGCCCGCTACAACAGCGACCTCGCGAACAACCTGGGCAACCTCGCGGCGCGCGTGGCGACCGTCGTCGGCAAGAAGTGCGACGGCGTCGGGCCCGCGCCGGCCCCTGACAGCGCGCTCGCCACCAGTGCGGCCGAGGCCTACGCCGCCACGGCTGCGGCGTGGGGCGATGTGCAACCGAGCCGCGCGCTCGAGGCCACCTGGTCGCTCATCCGCGCCACGAACGCCTATCTCGAGACGCACGAACCGTGGAAGCTCGATCCTGGCCCGGCCGTCGATCGCGTCATGGGCGACGCGCTCGAGGCGCTGCGCATCGTCGCCATCCTCGCCAGCCCCGCCGTGCCCAACGCGAGCCAGGAGATCTGGCGCCGGCTCGGCCTGCCCGGCCTGGTCGTCGATCAGCGGCTCCCGGCCGCGGCGGCCTGGGGCGGCAACCCGGGCGGGTTGA
>JAYUDU010000173.1:0-2065 GCA_043739605.1 Acidimicrobiales bacterium
TCGAGCCCGCCCTGAGCCGGGAAGAACCCGTCGCCCATGCGACCGGCCCGGCGCGCCGCGGCCTCGGTGTGCCCGCCGACGACGATGGGGATGGGGGTCTGGATGGGCTTCGGGTAGCTCTTGGCCCTGGAGAACGAAGTGAACTCGCCGGCGAACGTCGGCTCGTCGTCGCGCCACAGGACCCGAAGCGCTTCTGCGTACTCCTCGGTTCGGGCCACTCTGCGGTCCCAGGGCACGCCGATGGCTTCGAACTCCTCCTTCAGCCAGCCAATGCCGATGCCCAACTCGAAGCGACCGTTGGAGAGCCGGTCGAGGGTGGCGCACTCCTTGGCAAGGATGACCGGATTGCGCTGAGGCAGGATGAGGATGCCGGTGGCGAGCCTGATGCGCGTCGTGGCGGCGGCGACGAACGACAGCCAGATGAGCGGGTCTGGGATCCAGCTGTCCTCGCCGCCGGGCATGCGACCGCTCTTCGAGTACGGGTAGGCGGACTCGTGCTCCGCGGGCACCACGACGTGCTCGACAGTCCACAGACTCTCGAAGCCGGCGTCCTCGGCTGCCTTGGCCAGTCCGATGGCGTGGTCGGCACCGCTTGCGAGGCCGCCGTTTGCGAAGATGATCCCCCACTGCATCCCCCCGGTCTACACGCCCGATCGAGCCTGCGCGATCCTGATCCGCAGGCGTGTGGCGATCGTCACACCGCGGGTGAAGAGGCCCTCTCGGCAGTAGCGGTGGCAGGGTGGGCGTATGGACGCAGTGCGCACCCCAGACGACCGCTTCGCCGACCTCCCAGGATGGTCGTACCCACCGAGCTACGCAGACGTGGGCGACGGACTGCGGATGGCCTGGCACGAGGACGGCCCGGCCGATGGACCGGTCGTGCTGTGCCTGCACGGCGAGCCGTCGTGGAGCTACCTCTACCGCACCATGATGCCGATCTTCGCGGCGGCTGGATACCGAGCAATCGCCCCCGATCTCATCGGCTTTGGCCGCAGCGACAAGCCATCGGCGCGCACCGACTACACCTATGCGGCTCACGTCGAGTGGCTGCGAACGTTGCTCTTCGACCGCTTGGACCTCACCGCCATCACCCTCGTGTGCCAGGACTGGGGCGGTCTGCTCGGCATGCGACTCGTCGGCGAGCACCCCGACCGGTTCGCGCGCGTCGTCACCGCCAACACCTTCCTCCCCACCGGCGACGTGCCGCCCAAGGAGGCCTTCCTCCGCTGGCGCGAGTTCAGCCAGACGACGCCGGATTTCGACATCGGCGTCGTCGTCAGCATGGGATGCGCTCAGCCCGTGGCGCCCGAGGTGGTCGCGGCCTACAGCGCGCCGTTCCCGGACGACTCGTTCAAGGCGGGCGCCCGCGAGTTCCCTGCGCTCGTGCCCTCCTCACCAGATGACCCCGCCGCAGCGGCCAACCGCGCCGCGTGGGCCGTCCTAGAGACCTTCGAGAAGCCGTGGCTGTGCGCGTTCTCCGACGGCGATCCGATCACCAAGGGAGCCGACCGCCAGCTCCAAGAGCGGATTCCCGGCACCACCGGCCAACCCCACACGATCATCGAAGGTGGCGGCCACTTCTTGCAGGAGGACAGAGGCGACGTCTTGGCGGGCGTCGTGGTCGACTGGATGCGCGGCCTCACGGCCATCGCCTGACGCAGCAGGAGCCCGCCACCGCGAATGCGCCAGTCGCACCAGCGGCGTCAGGGGCGGGGCGCATGCTCGCCGCCGGAGGACGGGATCAGGGCCTCAAGGGTGCGGAAGAAGACCCGACGCGCCGCCGCCTTGGACAGGCCAGAGCGCGTGCGAAGGTGCTCCCACGACTCCCAGATCGTTCCGGCCTCTACGGCCTCGATGACCTCGGCGCGCTCGGGCACGGGCAGACGACCGAGCTCGTCGTGGAACAGTCGCTCCAGCTCAAGACGGTTGAACGCATGGGCACGATCGCGGAGGGCTCGCAGGCCGGGCGAGAAGGGCTCTGCGAGCGCGGCCGCGCGCCGCATCGGGGTGATGGCCTCATAGAGGCGGGCGCGCTGGCCGACCCACGCGTCGATCCGCTCGCCCC
>JAYUDU010000174.1:0-5565 GCA_043739605.1 Acidimicrobiales bacterium
GCCGCCGAACATGCGGTGGCCACCCGCACGGTCGACGCCAGCGCCGTGTCGGTGGACGTTGCCATCACGCGCCTCGTTGAGCTCTCGGGTTCGGTCGCGCCGATCGTCGCCGGGGTGACGGTGACGGCCGGGAGTGGGCTGGGTGCGACGTCGACCGTGACCGCCGCAGATGGAACTTGGCACCTCAGGGTACCGGGCGGCCAGACCGCCCTCACCGCATCGGTTGACCGGCGCGGTGCCCAAGCCACCGCCATCGCACCGGGGGCCACCGTCGTACTTGCCCTCGTCGACGGGGGCACCCTCACCGGCACCGTCCGCGCCTTCGGGTCAGGGGCTCCGCTCGCCAGCGCGGCCGTCGTGCTGGCCAGCCCAACGAACGAGATCGACCGCGTGACGACCGGCCCCGACGGGACTTACCGCTTCACCCGGGTCCCGACCGGCGTCGTGCAGGTGACAGCCACCCCGATCGGATACGCAGCGACCTCTGCTCCGACGTCGGTCCTGCCGGGAGCAAACGCCACCGTGGACCTCGTGGCGACCCAGAGTGCCGTCACCGACGCGACGCGTGCGCCGACCGCGGCCGAAGGTGCGGCGCAGGACCTGGCGCTCTTTGGTCCGCCGGTGGGACTCGCTCCCCCGCGCGCCGCGGTCGCCGTTGCCGCCGCCGCAGACGTCGGCACCGACGCTGGCCTCGGCGGGCACTGCGCTGGACCCGTCGCTGGCCTCGACGCGACGGTGCCCGTCGACATCGGAGTTGGCAGCCCCTACGCAACGTTCTTTGATGGATCGCCGTTCATCGACGGTGTCCCGGCCGAGATCTGGGCCCGCAACCTCACGGCCGGAGAGGCGCACTTTCGGTGCTACGGCCGAACCAACGCCACCGGCTTCGCGGTTCTTGGGTCCTTCCGGGTCGGTGACCACATCGATTACACGGTCCGCGCCCGACGTCACCGCACGCCGACCTATCAGAGCGTTGTGGTCAGCGACCCCCAGCTGGACCTCCTTCCGTCCGCGGTCCTTCGGCTCTACATCACCAAGGGCCTGCTGTTCATCGACGATCCGGTGGAGGGGCAGAACGTAGGCAAGGGCGACTTCGACAACGCCTTCAAGCTGCCCGAGCCCTTCGATGGGATCCCTCTCGACCTCGCCGCTCTTCGCCGTCGATTCGCGCCAGCGCTCGATTCGCCATGCCCGCAAGCCGCGCAGGACTACAACGACCTGCTTCTCGCCGCAGAGATCATCAACAAGCTGAAGGAGCAATCGACCAGCGACATCGCGGCCATGCGAAAGGCGATGAGCGACGCCTACAACGAGATGTACCTCAGGGTGGTGGAGTACATCGGCAAGCTGCTTGCCTTCGGGGCTGGTCTCTACGGCGTCGCGGTGGCCACGCTTCCCGTGTGGGCAGCCGGCGTGCTCAACTTTGTCGGCCTTCCGGTGACCGCCGAAGGCTTCGCGATCCTCGTGACGGCGACGACGTCGCTCATCTCCTTCGTCTCCAACCTCGCCGGGGCGCTTCGCACCGCAGCCATCACCGGACAGTTCGACTTTGCAAGCTTTGGCATCGAGGGCGGAAAGCTGCTCGTCACCTCTCTAACGCAGCAGGCCGACCTGTTGTCGACGAAGCTGGAGTTTGCACCCATCCTCGTGGTTGCGTCCGAAGCCATCAGCTCATCAAAGATGCTCTCGACGGCTTCGGCACCTTGCAAGAGGTCGTCGATGAGGCGGTCAACATCGGCCACACCTTGCAGGAGTCCATCAAGACCCGCAAGCGGTTCATCGACCGACTCTTCGCCGACTACCACGAGATCGTGCAGGCCCTCCTGCGACGCGAGGAGACCCACTACCAGGAGCCGTGCGACAAGGTGCCGACGAAGCGCCGCCGGCTCTATGGCGCCATTCTGAGGTCGTCCGACCCGAACGACATCGCCGGCCCCGCCGGCGTTGGTCTCGGCCGGTACATCGCCCCCGGCCAGCTCGCCTATCGGATCGACTTCGAGAACGTCGGGGTCGGTACGGAGCACATCCCTGCGGGCCGAGCGGCCGGCACCGCGCCCGCGGCCACGGTGACCATCACCGAGACCCTCGACGCCGACCTGGACCCGGCGACGCTTGCCCTCGGCGTGATGGAGATCGGTGTCGACGGCGGGGCCTACCCGAAGATGACGTTCGTCCCTCCGCCGAACGTGCAGGCCTACTCGGAGACCAGGCGCGTCACGGTGCCCGTCTATGGGACCGCGGAGCACGTTGCGATCGACGTCAGGGTGACGGCGTCGCTCGCACCCGACACCGGGGTGGTGTCGTGGGCGTTCGAAGCCATCGATCCGATGACGGGCCTCACCCCGGCCGACCCGCTGATCGGGCTGCTTCCCCCAGAGCCCGTCACGCCGGAGGGCCTCGGCCACGGATCCGTCGAGTACTCCGTTGCGGCTCGAGCCGGCCTCGCCACCGGCACACAGATCGACGCGCAGGCCCGAGTCGTGTTCGACCAGGAGGCACCGCTCGATACGCCAACCTGGCGCAACACGGTCGACGTCGACCCGCCAGTCCCGACTGGTCTCGTCGACGGCAGAGGAGCCGGTCCGAGCGTGGCCGTGTCGTGGGATTCCACCGACCTGGGGGCAGGCGTCGATGTGTTCGATGTGTTCGTCGGCGACGGCGTGGCACCGCTGCGTCCCTGGAAGGTCGCGTCCACTGCTCGCAACGGGATGTATGTGGGCGAGGTCGGACACACCTACCGGTTTGCGGTGCGGGCCGCCGACCTGGTCGGAAACACCGATGGCATCCTGCACGCAGCTGTCGTCGACGCGCCCGCCACCACCGACCCCAGTGCACCGCCGGCCGCGGCGCCACCACCGCCGCCACCAGCGCCGCCCGAGGTGGTGCCCGTGACCGACCTCGGCCCGCGCCTGGCGAACCTGTCCTACCAGGGCGGGCGCCGCCCGTATCCCTCTGGCATCGTGCGGTTCCTGGTGGATCTCCAGGCGTCGCAGGGCGCCAACCGGCAGGTGCGGGTCCTCAAGCGGACCGCAGCCAAGACGCGGCGCCGGCCCGAGCGCTTCGTGCAGCTTGGGGCGCTCACGCTCGATGCCTATGGGGACGGACGCTTCTCGTTCCGGACACCCAAACCTGCGCAGGGCGACATCTACGTCGTCGTTGACGCCGTCACGGGAGCGGAGCTGTATCGGGCCAAGATCTTCAGCAAGCGCTGAGCCACAGGCTGCACGTCTGGCCTTCCGCGTGCTTTGCTGCGGCCATGACCGACGTCGCCGATGCCTCGACTGCAACCCAAGCTCACCTCGACCACCTCTTCGGCGTCGCCGGCAAGGTTGCGCTCGTCACCGGCGGCTCCCGCGGGATCGGCCAGATGATCGCCACCGGCCTTGTGAAGGCCGGCGTGAAGACGTATGTGTCGTCTCGCAAGGCCGACGCCTGCCAGGCCGTTGCGGACGAGCTGACCGCACTCGGCGGCGCGGAGTGCATCGCGATCGCTGCGGACCTTTCGACCGAGGCAGAGTGCCAGCGGCTGGCGGCAGCGATCGCAGAGCGCGAGGACCGGCTGCACATCCTCGTCAACAACGCGGGTGCAACCTGGGGCGCTCCGTTCGCGGACTACGACGAGGCGGCCTGGGACCGAGTCCTCGACCTCAACGTGAAGGGCGTCTTCCAGACCACCCGCCACCTTCGCGGGCTTCTCGACGCAGCCGCGACACCGGGCGACCCTGCACGCGTCATCAACATCGGTTCGATCGACGGCCTCCAGTCGCCCGGCCTTGAGACGTTTGCGTACTCGGCATCGAAGGCTGCCGTGCACCACCTCACGCACCACCTCGCCGCGCACCTCGCACCAACGATCACCGTCAACGCCATCGCGCCCGGCCCGTTCGAGTCGAAGATGATGGCTGCGACCCTCGCTGCGTTCGGCGAGCAGATCGCCAGGAGCGCGCCGATGAAGCGCATCGGTACGCCCGAGGACATGGCGGGCACCACGCTGTTCCTCGCATCGCGCGCCGGCGCCTACCTGACCGGCGTCGTGATCCCCGTCGACGGCGGCATCACCATCGCCGTCTGAACCGACGGCAATCCTTGGGCGCGTCCGCGGCCCGCGCACAGAGGGTCTCAAGTTGTGGTTTGCTCGACGCGATGCGGATCCTCATGGTGACGGCCCACCCAGACGACGTCGACTTCGGCGCGGCCGGTTCCGTCGCTTCGTGGGTGGCCGATGGCCACGATGTCGCCTATTGCATCTGCACCTCTGGCGATGCGGGTGCAGGCCCGGCCCACATGCCGAGGTCGGAAGTGGGCGCCCTGAGGGAGGCCGAACAGAACGCTGCCGCAGCCGCCGTTGGTGTCACCGACGTCACCTATCTGCGATACCCCGACGGGGCACTCGTTGCCGGCATCGCGCTGCGCAAAGACATCAGTCGCGCCATTCGCCGCTTCCGTCCCGACCGTGTGGTGTGCCAGTCAGCGGAGCGCAACCTCGATCGCATCATCGGCTCGCATCCAGATCACCTTGCCGCCGGGGAGGCCACCATCGCGGCGGTGTACCCAGACGCCCGCAACGAGTGGGCGCACCCAGATCTCGCCGAGGTGGAAGGCCTTGAGCCATGGAGTTGCAACGAGGTGTACGTGATGTTGCAGCAGGGCCCAACCGAAGCGATGGTCTATGTCGACATCACGGACTCCTTCGACAAGAAGGTGGCCGCACTCACGTCCCACGTGAGCCAGGTCGGCGGCAATCCCAACATCGCAGAGTTCATTCGCGGCTGGGCAGCCGGCAACGCTGTTGCGGGCGGGCTCGAAGACGGCCGCCTGGCTGAGGTGTTCCGCAAGGTCACCATCTGAGCGAAATGCACACTCCGACAGGAGTGACGCCCCAGGGTGGCGAAACCTTGGGCATGTTGCCGCGGGTGCTCAGCCTCTACAACGATCTGTACGACGCAGCGACGGCCACCGCCGTCGCTCGTGCGGCTGCGCCCGACGGGTCGCTTCGTCACGGCTTCCTCGACGGTGCCCTGCGCTCGCTGTGCGCCGCCGACGAGCTGCTCGGCGTCGATAAGCGCCATGCCGCCGTCGAGCACCTCGTCCAGGCGATGGGGCTGCTGCATGACGCCGTGATCGCGGTCGACCCGCAGGGTTGGGCGATCCCGGACCCGGCGGTCGTCGCCATCGACCTCGCATGCCGCGTCTGCGAAGCCATCGACCTGATCATCGACGCCGAGCGATAGTCAGCGCCTCCGTTCTGTTGGTGCGCGGGTACGGTGCGATGTGCTCGACATCCGACCAGTCACCGGCGTCATCGGGGCTGAGATCCATGGGGTCGATCTCGCCGCTGACCTCGAGGAAGACACCGTCGCCAGCATCCGGAGCGCGCTTGATGCGCACCTGGTGGTGTTCTTCGCAGGCCAGCAGCTGACGCCAGCACAACAGGTGACGTTCAGCCACCGGTTCGGCCCTGGCGCGCCGACTCCGTTCGTCGGCACGATGGCAGCGCACCCCGAGGTCATCCGAGTGGTGAAGGAGGCGGACGAAGCGAACGCGTTCAACTTCGGCGGCGCCTGG
>JAYUDU010000175.1:0-2059 GCA_043739605.1 Acidimicrobiales bacterium
GGAGAACACCCACGGCAGCCCGAGCACGATGACGCCGAGAAGGAACTGCAGCCGCCTGGCGCCGGCGATGACCGACGACACCTTCGCAAGCTCCTTGGGGATGCCTCGGATCTCGTCGCTGGCGGCCCACGTGCCAACGGCGCCCTCGTCGGAGCGGCCGAGCCGGCGGCGACGCAGCAGGAGGAAGACGACGATGACCAAGAACGCCACGCCGTCGGCGATGGCCGCTTGTCCAAACGCAAAGAAGGTGGATTGCTCGAACACCGCGAGTCCGATCGAGGCGGCCACGGCGACGGGCAGGTTCTCCATGTCCGCGATGACGGCGGCCGCGAGTGCCCTGATCAGCAACGGGCTCGCAACGGCGGCACCGACGGCGACACCGGGGGTGTACCCGGCCACCATGACCGACAAGATGGCCGCAAGCGACGACAGCACCGCGGCCGTGCCCCAGATGAGGGGGGCGAGGAGGCTCGTCTTGACGCCAAGCAGCGCCACCCGGTCGCTGTTCTCGGCTGCACCGCGGATGGCGATGCCGAGGCTGCTCAGGCGAAAGAACGCGGCGAACCCGACCAACACGATGACCGTCACCACGAGCAGCGCCATCTGTGCACCCGAGATGACCACCGGAAACATGTGGAGGCTGAACCGGGAGAGGGGCGTGTGGGGGATGAGCGTCGCCGGCCGTCGGTCGCCGATGAGCCCAGGGACCGACGCGGCCAGCCCTCCGAGCAGCTCGCCGACACCGAGCGTCACCACGGTGAGCACGAGGCGCGACGATGAGGTGAAGCGGCGGACGAAGAACAGCTCGGTGATGAGCCCGAGCGCACCGCCAGCCCCGAGTCCGAGGAGCAGCGCCAACAGGAACGGGAAATGGTTGTGGGTCTGCAGCTCGAAGTAGACGACAGCCGCCACCGTGCCGAAGCCCGCCTGCGCGAAGTTGATGATGCGGGTCGACCGGTAGATGAGCACGATGCCAACGGAGAACAGTGCGGTGAAGCAGCCCGAGGAGAGCGCAAGCAGCAGCACCGGGTACGGGATGGGGAGGCCGTGATAGCCGCGGTCGCGGAGGCCGATCGCGCCGATGACCTCGCTCGCGACGACCACGCCACCGAGGCCGCATGCGATGGTTGCCGCCTTGCGCAGGCTCTGGGGTTCGAGTTTCACCATGTCGTGTGCGCCTCTGGTGCTCAGGCGGCCGTGCCGGGCAGCAGCTCTGGCAGGGTGGGGACCTCTGCAAGGTCGTCGGCTGAGGGGAGGGCCAGTGTGACCGGCGCGGCCGCGGGCGTCGGCGGCATGAGGTCGAGTCGATAGGTCAGGCGAAACGCCGTATCGGCATCGATGGTCTGTTCGAGTCTGACGGTCAAGCGCCGCACGACGTCGTCCTTGTCGATCCACACCTCGGCGTCGTTGAAGAACGTGCCGTCGATGTCATCGGCCTTGAACAGCAGTTCCAACCGCTGTTTGTCCTTGTCGGACAGGTCCCCCGCCGCCTTGTCCCTGTCGACGTTGAAGCGCAGGTGCGTGGTCGAGACTCCGCCGACGTCCTGCGCGCCAAGGTCCGTGACGCTGCCGGACAGCGCGCCGTGCAACAACAGGACGAGGAGATGGGGTGCGAGCAGCAGCACCGGCGTGGGCTGCACGAGCCTCGTCGTCCTGTCAGGATCGAGGGCGGTCCCGTCGAGCCACAGCCACGGCACGCCGGAAGGGGATGCTCCGTCGCTCGCCGCCGCTGCGCCCGCCCCGGCAGCCGCCGCCCGAGGTTGGACGAAGACGTCCCACTTCGAGAACGCCACCGCGTTGGGAACCCGGCCCATGGCGCCAGCGATCATCGCCCCGATCGCACCGCGGCCACCGGACCCCGACGCCGCGCCGGCTGCGCCGACCGTCGTACCGGGGGCGGCCGGGGTGAGCACGGCGCGCTGCTTGGCCAGGTCGAGCTGCATGGTGGCCGAAGGCCACGGCAACCCCGTGACGCGTGACAGGCCCTTCACGCGCTCACCGTTGAGCTTCGCGGGCAGGACGTCCGACTCGAGCGTCGCGTTCATCGGCCCGAGCGCGG
>JAYUDU010000176.1:0-5550 GCA_043739605.1 Acidimicrobiales bacterium
GCTCCTCGGGGGTGAGGCACAAGAACAGGTCGGCCTGACGCAACGACTCATCGAACACGTCGAGCCAGAACGGCGGCTCGTCGTGAGCCGTCAACTGCACCGCCGTCGGACACCGACGCGCCGCCACAGGGATGCCAGCCCACGTCGTCCAGTACAGGTACGTCATGAACATGGCCGCGTCGCTGCCACCGGCGATCTCGTCGATGAGCGGCAGCATCGCGGGCGCCCACGGCCCCTGGCACTGCATCCACGTTCGCTGCAGGTGCAGCGGGCTCGGCGAGCCGGTCAGCACCCGCTGGTTCAACGAGTTGAAGACGTCGTTGTCACGAGGCGAGGCCACCGGCACTCGGTGCACGGTGACGCCGTCCATGTCGAGCACGCCGGGGTCGTAGTGGTTCTCCCATGTGACGTAGGACTTCGCGCACGTCGTGACCACGTCAACCCGATGCCCGCGCTCGGCGAGGCGTGTGGCGACGTGCCGGCACAGGGCCTCGGCGCCGCCCGCGACCTCGGGGCCGTAGCGCTGCGTCACGAGCAGAAGTCGAAGGGAGCGCACGTCGTCTACAGCGCTTCGCTCAGGCGCTCAACAAGGGTTCTGCGGGCATGGTCAGGTGCGAACGCGGCACCGCGTGCGGTGGAGGCGCGCTGCAGATCCGCACGCACGCGAGCGTCGGTGCAGACGGCGAGCATCGCCTCGCACCACAGCTGCGGGCCGGCATCGGCTGGCAGCAGGAGGCCCCCGGCGCCGAGCGTCTCGGGGATGGCCGCCCGAGCACTGGCAACGATGGGCACGCCAAACGCCATGGCTTCCACGAGCGGCACGCAGAAGCCCTCGTGCTCGCTGGCGGTGACGAACGCGGTGGCGTGGCGGTACATCGTCGCGAGCTCTGACGTGCTGAGCTCTCCCGCCACCCAGCAACGGGACAGGCCGAGCTCACGGACGAGATCGACGATGGCCCTCTGGTAGGTCGGGTTGCGATGCGGCCCGACCAAGATCAGGCGCGCATGAGGGAGGTGGTGGCTCACCAGAAGGTGGAACGCCTGGATGAGAAGGTCGGGACGCTTGTGTGGCAGCAGCTGACCGACGAAGAGGAGAACAGGACCATCCTCCGTCGCCAGATGGTTGACCAACGGCACGTGGTCCGGAGCTGCGGTGAGGGTCGCCGTGTCGATGATGAGTGGACAGACCGCCACGTTCTGGAAGCCCATGTGCGTCAGCTCGTCGGCGCTGAAGGAAGAATCAGCCCACGCGGCATCGAAACGGTGACGCATGCGGGCGATCTCGGAGCGACCCTGATCCAAGATCTGAGCGAACACCGGGTCGTGTTCAACGAAGAAGCTGGACGGTGTGATGTTGTGGTATTGCAGGATCGTCGGCCCGGGGTGCGATTCGACGAAGCGGTGCACCTCCGCTTGACCGATGGAGCCATGGAAGATGAACGGGTCCATCGGATCGGTCTCGACGTACGCGTTGCGGAGCCCCACCACGCGGGAGGTGACCGACGGGGCCATGTACCTGCTTACGATCTTCGACGGCCCAACCTGCGCGAGCACCCGCTGTGCTTCGAACGTGGCGGAGCTGACGGCATCGCCATCGGTGGCGCTGACGAGCAGCTGGTGCACGCCGCTCATCGCGTGGCGAGCAGCAGGTAGTCCTGGGGGCCGAAGAGGAGGCGGTTGAGGCGGGCGGTGTTCTCAGTCCCGTCGTCGACGAGCGCCTCGTCCTGCGACACCGGGCTGTGCCAATCGATCTCGACCTGGGCGAACCCGCCCTGGTTGCAGAGGAACTCAAGGTAGGCCGGGTGGACCGGCGTGGTGTGGGTCGGATCGACGTAGAAGGCGCGAGCAAAGACGTAGAGCGACTGGGGGTTGACGGTGTCCATGGCCAGGACGCCACCGGGTCGCAGCTTCAACGCCGCGAGCAGGATGAGGTCGCAGACGCCCTGCGGGCCGAGGTGCTCGACGACCTGGAGCAGCACCACCGCCCCGAGTGAGCCGTCATCGCAGGCGCGGAGTGCGGCGAGCCCGTCACCGTGCTCGACCGGCAGGCCCGCCGCTGCTCCCATGGTGGCCAGACCCTCGTCCAGCTCGACGCCCCTGACGTCGAGGCTGCGCTCCTGACACTGCTGAACGAACACGCCCTGGCCGCACCCGATGTCGAGCACAGGGCCGCTGAGGCGCTCTGCGAGGGCCGCGTACGTCGTTCGGAGGTCTTCCTCGGAACCCCGGAACCGTGCCTCGAAGGCCGCGTTGTCGAACGGAGCGTGCAGGTTCGTGCCGGCGCCGGCGCGCTCAAGGCGCGCAATGCGCTCCGCGAGGTTGACCGTCGCCACGTCGGCGCCCATCCGCTCCGCAGCCGCCATGCGGTCGAGGATGGCGTCCAACCGGCTGGCGATCTCGGGATGAGCGTGCGCCGCTGGTGCCTCCAGCACTGCGAACATCGCCTCAAGGGCAGCCTCGACGTCGTGCGTCCACCCGTCGACCTGGCGGATGACCCCCTCCATCTGACGGGCCTGGACCCGAGCGATCAGGCGGTGCAGCGCGCTGCCGAGCGGCAGACCTGACGAGGTGGGCGCCGGGAAGGCGATGGTGCGGCGGGACCGAGCTGCGTCCAGCTTCTCGCGCACCTTCGCCAGCAGGTTCTCTGGAGGGAGCCGATGCGATGCGACACGACGGGCGTGGGCGTCGAGCTCATCCTCAAGACCGTCGGGATAGATGCCGCTGGCCCGCCGTTCGGCGAGCTGCGCCCGCAACCGGTCGAGCAGTGGCACAAGGTCCATGGCAGCGTCCTGGCCCGTCACGGATCGGTGACCCTAGCCGGAGGTGGGATCTCGAGTCGTGCTGTTGCGACCGCGGCGGGCCCAGCTCCGGCGGCCAGCAAGGCCATGGCCCGCTCCGAGATCGGCCGCTCGAACAGCCGCCAACGCGCCTCGACCTCGCGCAGCTCCGCTTCGGTCCGAGGGATGAGTCCAGCCAGCTGGGGCGACGCCGAGCGCTCCAACACGTAGAGGTTCCAGAACTCGGTCTGGCCACATCGAGCGAGCACCGGGTGCATCGCCAGCTCTATGTCCGGGCGCCGGATCAGTCCGACCTCAGCGAACCGAGCGGACCACCACGAGAACGAGGCGATGGTGAGGTGGCCTTCGATGGGCTGGCCGCGCACATCTGTGAAGAGATCCTCGTGCGGGACCGGCCCTTCATAGAACGGTCCCATGCGCTTGTACGTCTCGAGCTGCTCGTCGATGACCTTGGCTTCGAGGAAGCCATCTGGGCCGTGTTCGTTGGGACCGAATGAAGGGATCGTGGCCACAACGAAGCGGCCAGCCACCCGCGCCAGCGACGCCAGCGCGGCCGGGATCTGGTCTGGTGGGAGGTGCTCCAAGGTCTCAAGCACGGTGACGACGTCGAACGATGCGTCGCCGTAGGGCAGCCGCTGCAACAGGTTCGCCCACTGCAAGCGACCGCTCGCCCCCGCGGCTGGGTGGTCGACGGCCCACTGGCTGAAGTCGCAGCCGTGGGCGTCGACATCGAGCTCTGCGAGCGCTTCGACTACGAACCCGGTGGCACACCCGACGTCAAGGCTGCGTCTTGGTTGCAGAAACCGCCACACGACGTACGCGGCGACGTCCGCGTTGGAGGTGTCGCGACCGTAGCGTTCGTAGCCAGAGAGCCCCATCCGATCGAGCGGGTCGCGGTCCTCGCCGAAGTAGCCGCCTCCGTATCCGTCGACGGCGAGCGCCCGGTCAAGCTCTGCCCGCAGCCGCGTCGCGACCCGGCGTGCGCCCGGCTGGCGCTCAACGACGCGACGCAGCCCAGACCGCACGCTGCGGGCGGCGATGGCCGCTGGCCGTGCGGGGACGCGCATCCCGGCGATCGTAGGTCGGCTCCGGGCAGTGGCTGGCGGCCCCGCTATGGTCAGCGAGCCATGGCACAGCAACGCGCCTTCATCACCGGGATCACCGGCCAAGACGGGTCGTACCTGGCCGAGCTCTTGCTGGCGAAGGGCTACGAGGTCACGGGCATGGTGCGGCGCACCAGCTCGCCGAACTTCGAGCGTCTCACCGCCATCCTCGACGACATCACCATTGTCTACGGCGACCTCCTCGACGAAGCCTCCATGGCAAACGTCCTGCGCGACGCCAATCCGACCGAGATCTACAACCTCGCGGCCCAGAGCTTCGTCGCCACCTCGTGGGGTCAGTCACTGCTCACCGGCGACGCGACGGGCCTGGGGGTCACCCGCCTCCTGGACGCCGCCCGCCTCACCGCGCCGGAGGCGCGCTTCTACCAAGCGTCGTCCTCCGAGATGTTCGGCAAGGTCCAGGAGGTGCCGCAGACCGAGACGACGCCGTTCTATCCGCGCAGCCCCTACGGCGTGGCCAAGGTCTACGGACACTGGATCACCGTCAACTACCGCGAGTCGTACGACATGTTCGCCTGCAGCGGCATCCTCTTCAACCACGAGTCGCCCCGCCGCGGTCTCGAATTCGTCACCCGCAAGATCACCAACGGCGTGGCCCGCATCAAGCACGGCCTCGACGACAAGCTGCTGCTCGGGACCCTCGACGCAGAGCGCGACTGGGGATTCGCAGGCGACTACGTCGATGCGATGTGGCGCATGCTGCAACAGGACACCGCAGATGATTACGTCGTGGCAACGGGTGTCACCAGCACCGTCCGCCGCTTCTGCGAGCTGGCCTTCGGAGCGGCAGGGCTCAACTACGAGGACCACGTCGTGCAAGACCCCCGGTTCATGCGACCAGCCGAGGTGGACCTGCTCATCGGCTCGCCGGCGAAGGCGGCGGCACACCTCGGGTGGACGCCAACCACCACCCTCGACCGCCTCGTCGAGATGATGGTCGAGTCCGACCTCGCCATCATCGCCGACCGCCTGCGGTAAGACGGTGCGGCTCGCCGCGCTGTGCGGCGGGGTCGGAGCTGCACGCATGCTCGTCGGCCTCGTCCAGGTCGTCGACCCTGGCGACATCACTGCGATCGTGAACGTGGGCGACGACTGCGACCTCCACGGACTCCGCATCTGCCCCGATCTCGACACCATCACCTACACCGTGTCCGGGTCGGTCAACCCGGAGACGGGGTGGGGCCTCGCGGGCGAGACGTGGGCTGCGAAGACGGCCCTCGAACGATTCGCGGACGTGCGGCCGGCCGGGTCTGCCGCCGGTTCGACCTGGTTCGGACTCGGCGACCGCGACCTTGCCACCCACCTCTATCGGACCGGCCGTACCGCAGAAGGCGCCCCGCTCTCGACCGTGTCTGCTGAGATCGCGCGCGCCTTCGGCCTCGGATTTCGTCTCGTTCCGGTCACCGATGATCGGCTCAGGACCATGATCACCCTCGATGGCGAGGTCGACCCGCTGGACTTCCAGCAGTGGTTCGTCGGCCGGCGCCACCAGGGTCGCGTCACTCACATCCGCTTTGTCGGAGCATCCGCCGCGCACCCCGCGCCGGGCGTGATCGACGCCATCGCCGGTGCGGATGTGTTGGTGATCTGCCCGTCGAACCCCGTCGTCTCGATCGACCCGGTGCTCG
>JAYUDU010000177.1:0-5544 GCA_043739605.1 Acidimicrobiales bacterium
GGACGGCCGTGCGACGAGACGGTGCGCACGTGGCTGGCGCAACCATGGCACTCGGGCGGGGCGGGCTCCCGCACGACCTGCCCGGACTGGTCGTCGAGAGCATCCTCGGGGTCGAGCACGGGTTCTGGTGGGCAGTGATGGCGGGGGTGCAGTTCAAGACCCTGCCCGGCCGGTCGACGCCACACAACCGGCGCCTGCTCCACCAACATCACGAGGCGATCGCCGCAGCGGAGCACCTCGTCCACGCCCAGGTCGACCAGTGGGCAGCGGGACGACCGACACCGTGCGCCGCCGCGCTGGACGACCTCGACGCCCGGTGGAGGGCGTTGGGCGACGACGAAGGCCTTGTCATCGAGTGGCCGACCCGCCGCGACCTCGGAGTCGTCCGGTTCCCCGCCCCCACCCAGTCGCGACTGCGCAAGCCACGGACGACACCTGCGCCCTGATCGACCGGGGTCCTGATGCTACCATTTGTGGCATGCCCCGTGTGCGGATCTCGACCACGACTGATGCGGCGCTGCTTGCGCGAGCCCGTGCCCTGCACGCAGGCTCCGATGCCAGCATGATCGACGCGGCGCTGGCGGCGTGGGTGCGCGCCGCCGAAGACGAACGCGAACGGGCGATCCTCCTCGCCGACCCCTACGACGAGGACGAGCAGCCCGACCTCGGTCCGGTCGACATGTCCGACCTGCCGTTCGACGAGGTCCCCCCAGAGATCCTTCGGCTCGCCGCAGAACGTCGCAGCGTTCGCGCGTGACGCTGACGCACGGCCAGATCTGGTGGGCAGATCTTGACAAGGTCCGACCAGCGCTCGTGCTCACGCGCGGCAACGTCGCACCCTTGATGCGACGGATTGTGGTGGCTCCGATCACGACGCGCTCCCGCGGGCTGGCCACCGAGGTGTCACTTGGGCGCGACCAGGGGCTCGACCAGGCGTGCGTCGCCAACCTCGACAACGTGCAGCTCGTCGACGTCGAGCGCCTCCTCGGTCAGATCGGTGCGATCGGCGCCGAACGCTGGCCCGAGGTGTGCGAGGCGCTCGCCCGATCGATCGGCTGCTGACCGGTGCGCGCTGCGTTCCTCCGCGACGGCTTCGTCGTCATCTCAGGCCTGCTCGATCCTGTCGACCTGCAGCCGGCGATCGAGACGATTGCGACACGCCTCCCCACGGGGTCGCAGTTCCATGGCGAGCCCACCGCCCAGCGATGGGCACACCTGCGCGACGACCCGTACGCGGCGATGACCGATGCACCCTTCTGGGGTGGCTCCATCTTCAACCTCGCCACTCACCCCAAACTGATCGATCTCGCTGTCGCGCTCCTCGACACCGACGACCTTCGTCTGTACGCGCTCGAGCTGTGGTCGAAGTACGGCGGCGGCGCTGACTATGCCCAGTCGCACCATCGCGATCACCACAGCCCACTCGTGCCGACCAGCGACGTCCGCTTCCGCCAGGTCGAGATGTTCGTGCTACTGACCGACTGCGACGCGAACGACGGTCCGATCGCGATCGTGCCGAACCCGGTGTCCGACCACCTCCCCCGCCAGCGTCACCAGTGGCACATCGAGAACGAACCCGCCTTGTACGGGGCGGAGCAGCTCGGAACCGGGCCGGCTGGCACCGTCATTGCCTTCCGCTCAGACACCGTGCACCGCGCCACCGCGATGACCAGGTCGACCGGCTGGCGGCTCTCGCTCAGCGCCAACTACCGCAGAGCAGACGACGAGTGGCTGAGCCGGACGGCGTGGGGCGACCACAGCTTCACCGACGCGTGGACCGAGTTCGCCACGACGGCGACGTACCGACAGCTCCTGCTGTTCGGGTTCCCGCCGGCCGCACACCCGTATTGGACCGCCGAGACGCTCGCCGGCGTCGCCACACGGTATCCCGGCATCGACCTGTCGGCGTGGATGCCGTGACCACGCACCACCTCGCCGTGTGCAATGTCGCACAGCTCCTCGCTCCGCTCGACTCGCCGCAGCTGGCGGACTTCGTTGCGGGCTTGGACCCGATCAACGCGCTCGCGGAGGCGGCGCCCGGCTTCGTGTGGCGCCACCAAGACCAGACGGGCAACTCGACTGGTGTCCGGATGCTCGACGACCCGGATCTCATCGTGAACCTTGCCGTGTGGACCGACGTCGAGTCGCTCCGGGCGTTTGCGTTCGCGGGGGACCACCTCGCTGCGATGCGCCGCCGCCGGGAATGGTTCTCGAGGATGGCGGAGCCGTACCTCGTCCTGTGGTGGGTGGTGGCCGGCCACGAGCCGTCGGTCGCCGAGGCAGAAGCACGCCTCGTCGCGCTGCGCCGGGACGGATCGACTCCGGACGCGTTCTCGTTCGGCGAGCAGTTCCCGCATTCCACGTCCTAGCGTTCACAGGCGTGGCTGGCCGCTACCTCGACGCACCGGACGACCTCACCGAGGCGGTTCGCGCCTGCACGCTGCACCTCCCTGACGTCGTCGAGCAGAAGGCGTGGGCGGGCGTGCGATGGCAAGTACGGCGCAAGACCTTCGGCCAGGTACTCGACGTCATCCGCGACGGCCAGCCGACATCGACCGTGCTGACGTTCCGAGCGGCAGCAGAGGAGCTCGCTGCGCTGCGGCACGCCGGTCCCCCGTTCTACGTCGCCGGCTGGGGTCGCGACGTCATGGCGATGGTGCTGACGCAGGAGACCGACTGGACCGAGGTCTCCGAGCTGCTCACCGAGAGCTTCTGCGTCATGGCACCCAAGACCCTTGTGGCTGCTGTCCGCGAACAATCAGTCGACGGAATTGCCACCTCTCGCAGCAACGCCTCCGCAGTCACCCTCGGCGTGCCACGAAGATGAGTTCGCCGTCGCCAGCACCGACAGGCTCGCGACGCCATCCGCCCCACACGGCCTCGACGATGAAGCCCGCGCGCACCAACGCCGCACAGATCGCCTCCTTCGATCGAAAGGCGAGCGTGGTCTCGCTGGTCCGCCTTGCGCCGTCGGGCAGCACGTAGCGGTGAACGAACTGCACGACTGGACCTTCGACCCGAAGGACGTCGGTCTCGATGTGCACCTCGCCGAACGGCAGCCGAACGACCCGCGCTGAGTCGATGGGGTTCCACATCTCCCAGCCCCGCGCGTCGGGGTCACGGCTCTCGAACGCGAGTCGTCCGCCGATGACGACGGCCCGGGCGAGATCGGCGAGCGCAGTGTCCCACGCTGCTTCGTCGATGAAGAACTGGCCAACGTGGCTGGTCATGAGAGCAAGGTCGAAGGCTCCCGACCGGAGATCGCTCGCGAAGCCGTGGATCCACTCGACCGCGTACGCGCCGGGCTTCGCGTGTGCTGCCTCCAGCGAGGCGACCGATGGGTCCACCCCAGTGACCTCGTGCCCTGCAGCCGCGAGGCCGAGCGCAAGGCGCCCGGTCCCACACCCGAGGTCGACGACCCGCGATCGCGGGCGCTCACCTGCGAGACCAACGTAGAAGTCGTCCTCAGCGCCCCACGTGCATTCGGCGTCGTACACCGCAACGAGGACCGGGTCGTTGAACTCCGCGTCCTTCACCTGGGCGCCAACCAAGGGGATGTGATGTGCACGAGCATCGCCGTCTCGGGCCACAGGACCGGCGGCTGAACGCCAGCCGCCGCGAGGGTGCGGCCAGTGAGGCGGGAGCCGCCCTTCAGCCACGCCGGGCGGGTGCGGGCGATGCCGAGGCCGCCGGGGAGGCGCAAGGAGCGGACGTCGTAGGTGCGGTCGGGGTCGAGGCCGGGGAGGCGAACGGGCGGCTGCACGGGTCGGATCGGCGACGTGGTCTGCACGAACGCGAACACCGCCTCCGACCGGTCGGCCGCCACGACGCCGTGGACCACGAGCCCGGAGTCGGCGGCGTCGACGTCGAGCCGCACGATGTCCCCGCCGTGCAGCAACGGTCGCAGCTGCTTGTGCAGGGCCACGACCGCAGCGACGTCGGCCAGCTCTGCATCGCTCAACGACAGCAGGTTCCACTCGATCCCGAGGTGGCCGAACATCGCCGTCGCGGCCCGGAACGCGAGGGTGTGGGTGCGGCCGCTGATGTGGGTGTGCGGCGCGCCGATGTGGGCGCCCATCAGCTCCGGCGGGACGATCAGCGACGTGCCGCGCTGGATGCTCTGGCGGTCGAGCGCGTCGTTGGAGTCACTGGTCCACACCCGATCGGTGCGGGCGAGGATGCCGAGGTCGATGCGACCACCGCCCGACGCGCACGACTCGATCTCGACGGCCGGGTGCGCAGCCCGAAGCCGGTCGAGCAGTGCGTAGACGGCAAGCGTCTGCCCGTGGAGCCCGGCGCGACCGCCGACCGTCGCCGCGTCGAACAGCTCGCGGTTGTGGTCCCACTTCAGGTAGGCGATGTCGTGGTCGGTGAGCAGCGCGTCGAGCCGGTCGAAGAGGTGCTGCGCAACCTCGGGCCGCCCGAGGTCGAGCACCAGCTGGTTGCGGCCGAGCAGCGGCAGGTGGCGACCATCCGACAGCGGCCAGTCGGGATGCGCCCGCAGCAGGTCGCTGTCGGGGTTGACCATCTCCGGCTCGACCCACAGGCCGAACTCCAGGCCGAGCGAGCGCACGTGGTCGATGATCGGGGCGAGGCCGTTCGGCCACACGACGAGGTCGACGGTCCAGTCGCCGAGGCCCTTGGTGTCGTCGCGACGGCCGAGGAACCACCCGTCGTCCAGCACGAACCGCTCGACTCCACACGCGGCGGCGCGGTCGGCCAGTGCGGTGAGCTTCGTCAGGTCGTGATCGAAGTACACCGCCTCCCACGTGTTCGCGATCACCGGCCTCGCTCGCGTCGCCCGCCCGGGCATCGCCCGCACGAAGCGGTGGAACCGCCTGCTCGCTTCGCTCATCCCTGCCGCCGAGTGCGCGACGTAGAGGATGGGGGTGGCAAACGATTCCCCCTCCCCCAGGACGATCTCGCCCGGGACGAGAAGCGCTTCCGCAGTGAGCACCCGGCGACCGTCAGTAAGGCCGTCCACCACGATGCTCCAGCTGCCGCTCCAGCCAAGATGCGCCAGCCAGACCTCGCCCCGCTGCTCGCCGAACCCCGCCTCCCCGACGACGACCGTGGGGTTGCGCTCGTGGCCCGTCCGACCGCGTCGCCCTTCGAGCACGATCGAGCGCAGCCCGATCGGCGTCCGCAGCAGCTGCGCCTCCAGTCCCCAGCGACCGGCGAACGTGAGCGCTTCCTGTGCAGCCCCGGGCAGCGGCACCGCGAGCCGCAGCGCGCCGAGGCGATACGGCGCCTTGGCCGTGTTCGTGACCGAAGCCGACACCGAGACGACGCCACTCGACAGGCGAAGCTCGATCGTCGCCGCGAGACCGGCGACATCGTCTGCGAGCGCCCACCGCAGCCCATCATCGGTCGCATCACCGGCGATGCAGGAGAAGCGAACGTTCCAACCCGTCGCGTCGTCGCGGGCGCCTTCCACCCCCGCTCGCAGTCCCGAGCCCCGGGATGGCTCCGGCAGGACCGCGAGGGGAGGGTCGATGTCGAGCGCGCCGCCGGGCACCGGCCGTTCGAGCGCACGCCCGACCT
>JAYUDU010000178.1:0-13358 GCA_043739605.1 Acidimicrobiales bacterium
GGCGTCATAGGCGTCGGATCCACAGCACGTGCGCGACGCGCTCGGCGGGATGTAGCCGAACCCACGGGTTGGCGTCGTGCCATGTGAACGTCTCGCCGCTCAGCTCGTCGTGCGCGTCGAACTGCTCACCATCAGTCAGGCCGAGCGCGCCGAGGTCAAGATGGAGCGACCCGCTTGCCTCCTCGTAGGGATCGAGGTTCACGACTGTCAGCACGCAGTCTGCACCGTCAGCGCTGCGGCGCGAGTAGGCGATCAGGTGGTCGCTGTCGGTACCATGGATCACGGCGCCACCCAGCCTCACCAGCGCAGCGTGGGCCCGGCGCGTCCGGTTCAGCGAGCGCAGCAACCCGTCGAGTGGTGCGGGTTGCGACCAATCCCGTCGGACGATGCGGTACTTCTCGGAATCGGCGTACTCCTCGTTGTCCGGGCTGGCCGGCTGGTTCTCACCCAGCTCGTAGCCGCTGTAGATGCCGTACGAGGGCACCATCGTCGCCGCGAGGACAATCCGAAGCGCAAACGCCGAGAGCGGCCCGTCCCGCAGCGGTCCAGAGAGGATGTCGGGCGTGGTCGGCCAGAAAGACGGACGCAGGTAGGCCGAGCGCGGCCCGTTGGACACCTCGTCGAGGTACGTCTCCAGCTCCCACTTCGTCGTCCGCCACGTGAAGTACGTATAGCTCTGGCTGAATCCGACCTCGGCCAGCTTGGCCATCACGGGGGGACGGGTGAACGCCTCAGACAAGAACACGACCTCGGGATGACGCGCCCGGATCTGGCTGATGGCGTGCTCCCAGAACGCGATCGGCTTGGTGTGGGGGTTGTCGACGCGAAAGATGAACACCCCCCGAGCGATCCACGTCTCGAAGACCTCGATGCATGCGGCCCACAGCGCCGCACGATCGCGGTCCTCGGCCGGCCAGAAGTTGATCGGATGGATGTCCTGGTACTTCTTCGGTGGGTTCTCCGCATACGCGATGGACCCGTCGGAGCGCGTCGTGAACCACTCGGGATGCTGTGCCACCCACGGGTGGTCTGGGCTGCACTGGAACGCGATGTCGAGCGCGATCTCGAGATCGAGCTCCTCCGCTCGTCGCACGAGGTGCGCGAAGTCATCCAGCGTGCCGAGGTCGGCGTGGATGGCGGTGTGCCCGCCGCCATCGGCGCCGATCGCCCACGGGCTCCCAGGGTCGTCAGGGGCCGGGGTCAGCGTGCCGCCGCGGCCCTTGCGATGGGTGTGACCGATGGGAGAGATCGGCGGCAGGTACACGACATCGAAGCCGAGAGCAGCGATGGCCGGCAGGCGCTCTGCTGCGGCCCGGAGGCCCCCTTCGGAGCGAGGGAACAGCTCATACCAGGCGGCGGCGGCCGCGATCGGTCGGTCGATCCAGATCTGGGTGCGCGGCCCGCTCGCTGCGTCGCTCTGACGCAGTGGACCTGCCATGGCCAGCGCGACGTCTGCCCGCGCGGCCGCCGCGAGCCGCACGGCCTGCTCAGCATTGACGTCGCGCAGCGCGTCGACCACGCCCACCATTCCGCTGAGCGCGTCGTCTCGCGTGCGCTTGGTGCGGCCCCGGGGGGCCTTGGCCCTGAGGCGTTCGTCGATCAGGCGAGCGCCGTCTTCAAGCTCGACGGAGATGTCCTGGGCGGCGCCCAGCTTGGCCGTCGCGCCAGCGAGCCAGCCCGCCCAGCGGTCTCGCCACAGCACCGGGGCGAACTCGTGCATCCCGACCTCCTTCGGCACGAATGCGCTCGACCAGCAGTCGTGCTCCTCTCGGACCAACGGCTCCACCTGCCACGTCGGCGAGCCCAGCGCCCGCCACCGCAGCTCGCCGGTCAGCACCTCGTGGCCCTCGACGTAGGCGACCAGGCTGGCTCCGACGGCCTGGCCGACCGCTCCCTTGGCTGGGAGCCCCGACGGCGTCGTCGGCCAGAGGCCCTCGATCGTGATGGCGGCGAGCACGCCCTCCATCCTGCCCGAGCTCACCCGGCTGATCACCCCACCCGGTCCCGTCAGCGCAGCGGGCGCTCATCCGTCACGACCGGCGACCGACGTTGGCTACCGTCGCGTCATGCGTGCGCTGCGAAGCTTCACGGTCCGCACTCGGCTTCCCGAGGCGCTGGCACCGCTGCGCGAGCTGGCGATGAACCTGCGGTGGTCGTGGGACGAACGCACCCGCGACCTCTTCCGGTGGGTGGAGCCCCACGTCTGGGAGGAGACTGGCCACGACCCTGTGCGCCTGCTGTCCCTCGTACCGCAGGAGCGCTTCGAGGCGCTCGTGGCGGACCCCGCGTTCACGGCCTTCCTCGCAGAGGTCCACGAGGACCTCCAGCGCCACCTCATCCGCCCCCGGTGGTTCCAAGGCCGCGCCGACAGCCCCCTGCGGGCCGTCGCCTACTTCTCGCCAGAGTTCGGCATCGCCGAGGCCCTGCCCCAGTACTCGGGCGGACTCGGCATCCTTGCGGGCGACCACCTCAAGGCGGCCAGCGGCCTTGGCGTCCCCCTCGTCGGCATCGGGCTGCTGTACGCCCAGGGCTACTTCCGCCAAAGCCTCAACGCCGACGGCTGGCAGCAGGAGCGCTTCCCCACCCTCGATCCTCACGGCATGGCAGTCGCCCCGGCCACACTGGCCGACGGCACCGTCGTCCGCGTCGAGATCGACCTCGGCGGCCAGCCGTTGCACGCGCAGGTGTGGCTCGCTCGGGTCGGCCGCATCCGCCTCTACCTGCTCGACACCGACGTCGACGAGAACCCAGCGGAGTTGCGGGGCATCACCGACCGCCTCTACGGAGGAGGCACAGAGCACCGCATGCGCCAAGAGTTGCTGCTCGGTATCGGTGGCGTCAGGGCGCTGCTGGCACTTGGGGAGCAGACCCAGGTCTTCCACACCAATGAGGGCCACGCCGGCTTCCTCGGTTTGGAACGCATCCGTATGGCGATGGTCGACGACGACCTGTCGTTCACCGAGGCTGTCGAAGCAGTCCGATCCGGGACGGTCTTCACCACCCACACACCCGTTCCGGCTGGCATCGACAAGTTCGACCGAACCCTCATGGAGCGCTATTTCACCGGTTGGGCCGCGGAGTGCGCGGTCACCATCGACGACCTCATGGACATCGGTCATGGCCCGGACGAGATGCCGGATGCGCCGTTCAACATGGCCTACATGGGGCTGCGGCTCGCCGGCATGAGCAACGGCGTATCCAAGCTCCACGGTGAGGTCAGCCGCGAGATGTTTCACCACCTGTGGCCGGGCATCCCGCCGGAGGAGGCGCCCATCGGTTCGGTCACCAACGGGGTGCACGGCCACACATGGGTCAGTCCCGAGGTCGACGACCTCCTCACCCGATCGCTCAACCCGACGTGGCCAGAGGCCGACGCCAAGGTGTGGGCTGGCGTGCATCGCATCGCCGACGATGAGGTGTGGCGGGTGAAGGAGCAGGGGCGCAGCCGGCTCGTCAGCTTCGCCCGCCGCCGTCTCGCCGCGCAGGCGCACGGCCGGGGCGAAGCAGAGACGACCTGGACCGAGGAGGCGCTCGATCCGCGCATCCTCACCATCGGCTTCTCTCGCCGGTTTGCCACGTACAAGCGCGCCGACCTGCTGTTGTCGCAGCCGGAACGCCTGGAAGCGCTGCTGTTGTCACCCGAGCGCCCAATGCAGCTGGTCTTCGCGGGAAAGGCTCACCCCGCAGACGACCACGGCAAGGAGCTGATTCGTCGGGTTGCCCAGTTCAGTCGCAGGCCAGAGGTGCGGCACCGGTTCGCCTTCGTCGAGGACTACGACATCGAGGTTGCTCGCGCCCTCTACCAAGGCAGCGACGTGTGGCTCAACAACCCGCGCCGCCCGATGGAAGCGTGTGGAACGTCTGGCGAGAAGGCCGCGCTCAACGGCTGTCTCAACCTGTCCATCCTCGATGGCTGGTGGGCGGAGATGTGGGACGGCCAGAACGGCTGGGCCATCGCCAGCCTCGAGGGTGAGGCCGACGATGCCAAGCGCGATGCGCTCGAGGCCGAGTCGCTGTTCGACCTCCTGGAGAACCAGGTCGTTCCGCTCTTCTACGACCGCGGCCGCGCCGGCCCGGTGCCGCGCGGGTGGATCAGAAGGGTGAAGCACTGCTGGGCATCGCTCGGCCCCCAGGTCGAGGCCTCACGCATGGTGCGCGACTACGTCACCACCCTCTACGAGCCGGTGGCGGAACGCGCCGACGCACTCGGGGGGCACGCATTCGCGCGGGCGAAGGGGCTGGCCGCGTTCAAGGCGAGGGTGCGCGCGGCATGGCCAGGAGTGACCGTCGTCGGCGTTGAGGCCGAGGCCGGCGTCGCCGATCTCGGCACGGAGCGCACCGTCAGCACGGTCATCGCGCTCGGGTCGCTCGCCCCTTGCGACGTCGCCGTCCAGCTCGTACATGGCCAGGTCGGCCCCAACGACGAGCTGCTCAACCCCACTCTGGTCGAGATGGCCGCCGCCGGAGAGGCAGAGGGTGGCCACCGCTTCGCCGTCGCATTCGCCTGCGAGCAGGCCGGCCGCCACGGCTTCACCGTGCGCGTCGTCCCCAGCCACCCCGACCTCAAGGTCCCCGCCGAGACCGGCTGCCTGACCATCGCATAGGCCACGCTTCAGGCTGGGCAACGCTGCGCCCGCAATCTTCCCCCTCCCCAGGGGCAAAGCTGCGCCCGCAATCTTCCTGCACCGCTGCGCCCGCAACGCTCCCCCCTCCGGAGGGGCAACGCTGCGCCCGCAATTTGATCGCCCGGGCTACGGGATGAGGGCAGGGACGACCAGCTCGGCGAGGTAGGTGCGGAGATCGCCGGCGGGGGGGCTGGCGATGACCGAGATGCCGAGGCGGATCAGCTGGTCGGCGACGACGACCGCGTCACGCTTCGCGAGGTGTCCGTGTGCCGTCGCGTGCTCGAGGATCGGGGTGACCGCGGGGATGATGCGAGCGAGGAGCTGGGGCAAGCCGCCGACAAGGAGCGAAGCGATCCAGGGCAGGTCGTCCGCCAGCACCTTCTCGAAGACCGGGTGGGTGCGCACCGCGTCGACCGCGCCGGCGAGGAGGTCGACCACGTCCTCGGGGCCTACCTCGGTCGGCAGGCACGCCAGCGCAGTGCCCACGATGCGGTGGATGTCGCGGGCGAACAGCAGCGCAACGACCTCGGCGACGGTGCCAGCCTGGCGGTAGACGGTGACGCGGTTGACGCCAAGCTCGGCGGCGATGTCCTGCACCGACGTCTTGCGGATGCCGAACCGAACGAAGCAGCGGGCGGCGGCATCGAGGTAGGGGTCCAGCGATGCCGGCGGCGGGGGCGGCAGCTGTGTCGGCGGCGTGGTGGACATCTGCAGCCCATTCAGACATGATGCAACAGAACTGTCAATCTGTAGCCTGGCTCGGCCGGGCAGGGAAGCGGGTCCGAAGATGACTGATGTGACCGTGGGAACGACCGGAGAGGTCGACGTCGAGCGCTGGACGAAGGCGTTCGATCACTTCGACCCTGAATACGCGGCGAACGCTCCGGCCATCTGGAAGGCGGTGCGAGACAGCGGCTGCCCGGTCGCCCACTCCCCCGCTAACCGCGGCATGTGGGCGCCGATGGCGCACGCCGACGTCGAGGCGGTCGCCCGCGACACCGAGCACTTCTCGTCCCGCAGCCCGCTGGTGGCGAAGTTCGGCTCGCTCGCCGACCACGGCCTCCAGGTGCCGCCGATCTCGTCAGACCCGCCGTACCACACGGGATTCCGCCAGATGCTGCTGCCGTTCTTCGCCCCCCGCCGCATCGACGCGATGCGTCCAGACATCGTCGCCCACACCGACAACCTGATCGACGCGTTCCTGGCCAAGGGTCGTTGCGACGCCGCCGGCGACTTCGCCAAGCCGATTCCGGTGCGGGTCATCGCCGAGATGCTCGGCGTCAGCGCCGAGGACGGGGCGATTGCAGGCGATGCTTCGGTCACGATCGACGAGCGCAGGGCGATGCGCGGGATGGACGAGTCCACCTTCATACTGCCGGAGGGCATCGACCCGATCGCTGAGGAGGCGGTCGAGGTTGCCGGCGCCGATGAGGGCGGCTTCGGCAGCCGCGTCGCCAACCTGCTCGAGTTCGGCCCGACCGACATGATGGCTGCCGCTCCCGGCTTTCTCTGGTTCGTGCAGTATTTCGGCGAGCAGATCGACAAGCGCCGCACCCTGCGCGACGCCGGCGAGCCCGGTGACGACCTCATCTCGTTCCTGCTCTCGGTTGAGCTGGCGGGCCAGCCCCTCGACCAGAACGAGATGTGGGGCGCCTGCATGCTCCTCCTCTTCGCCGGCATCGACACCACGTGGAGCGCCATCAGCGCGTCGCTGTGGCACCTCGCCACCCACCCCGAGGATCAGGCTCGCATGCGAGCAGAACCAGAGGTCTGGCCGACCGCCATCGAAGAGCTGCTCCGGGTCTACGCGCCGGTCACCATGGCCCGAGAGGTCAAGGCCGACATCGAGATGAGCGGCTGTCCGATGCACGTGGGCGACCCGCTCCTGCTGTCGTTCCCCGCCGCCAACCGCGATCCCGCGGCCTTCGAGGACCCGGACACCGTCATCCTCGACCGGGCCCAGAACCGGCACCTCTCGTTTGGGGCAGGCATCCACCGGTGCCTGGGCTCGAACCTCGCTCGCATGGAGCTGACCGTCGCCCTCGAGCGCTTCTTGGCCCGCGTGCCGACCTTCGAGATCGACACCGACGCCGACGTTCCAGTCCGTTGGGCCGCCGGCCAGATCCGCGGTCTCAGGACGTTGCCCCTCCGCTGGTGACGGGACTGCACCCTCCTAGCGCCTCCTAGCGGAGCAGTGCCTGTACACCGGACTGCGCGGCATCGGCGAGGAGGGAGAGGCTGAACGGGGTGCGGCCGGCGGGGCGTACCACCGGGTCGCCGATGCGCACCGTCCACCGGCCGGTGATCTCGCCGCCGATGAGCGCCATCGGTACGACGGGGACGTCGAGGTCGAGCGCAGCCTGGAGCTTCTCTGGCAACAGCATGCCCGCCTGGCCGCGCTCGAAGCGGGGCTCCAGGTACTCCATCACCACGTTGCCGGCACGGAGCAGGCCGGCGAGCTCGTCTGGGCGGTCGACCGCGCCACCCAGCCGGCGCATGACGGTCGCGACCACAGGCAGGTCGGGGATGCCAAGGAAGCGGGCGCGTCGACCGGTGGCCTGACGAACGGCGCGCAACACGACGAAGGGCTCGCTGATACCGAAGCGCCGGTTCGCGACGATGACGCACGGGCCGTACAGGGGCAGCGCGCCAGGACGCTCGACCCGCACCGCGAGGCGCAAGGTGGTCATCGGAATGATGAGGTCGATGATGTCGTCGTCTGCTCCCCACGCGTCGACGACGTTGTCGCCATCCATGCGTCGAGCGATCATCTCGGTCACCCCTGACACGACGCTTGCCAGCTCTGCGACGATGCCGCGACCGACCACGGCGGCATCCTTGGCGCCACCGCCCGAAGCTGATGTCGGCGCGAGGTCGGGAACGACGTGCACGCTCACGCCGCCTCCCCGTTGATCAGCTGCAGCGGCAGCGTCGGTGTCGCCCAGGTGTGCAGTGCCCTGACCACCTCGCGGCTAGAGCGGAGGTCGTCCAGACCGAGAAGCTCGCCGGCCCTGCCGCCATCTGCGGTGCGGCCGCGAAGCAACAGGTGCAGGTGGTGCACCGGCAGCGGCGCACCGACCAGCGCGGTGAGCCGACGCGCGACATCCCACAGCGGACCCACCAGCGGCACGGGATACCCCCCGCCGAGGCGGATGGCTTGGAAGACCGACACCGCTCCGGGACCGACGACGTTGACCGGGCCCTCCACCCGCCGATGCAACGCCGCGACCACGGCCCGAGCCGCATCCTCGACGTGCACGACCGAGAACGTCGGGTCCGCCCCTAGCGCCATCGGCACGAACGGCAACCGCAGCACCCGACCCAACGGTGACGGGAACTGCGGTCCAAGCACCGGCGCCAGCCGCAGCATCGCGACGGGGATCCCCGCAGCATGGCCCGTGTCGGCAGCGAGGCGCTCGACCTCCCACAGCGAACGACCGAACGGGGAGATGGCCATGGCAGCACACGTCTCGTCGGGGACGCTCACGCAGCCACGGGCCCGCCCATAGACCTCGATGCCGGAGCGGACGACGATGCGATCGAGGTCACCGAGGGCGGCCGCGGCGCCAAGGACGGCAAGGGTCGCCGAGCGGGTCCGCTCTGCTGCGAGGCTTGGTGCCGTGCGGGCGTCGGGCTCGTACACGCCGAGGTGGGCGATGGCCGTGGGCGCGAACCGCTGCACGAGGGCGACGAGGCGCGGCCGATCTCTTGGGTCGATGGTGGCGAAGCTTGAGCGCTCGGGACGACGACGGGGCACGACGAGGTCGGTCCCGGCGACGGCCTCCACGCTCGGATCGGCCTCAAGGAGCCCGACGACGAGCGAGCCGAGCTCGCCCCCCGCACCGGTGACGAGCACGCGCACGTCGTTCAGCTGCCCTGCTCTGAGGAGTGCCCAGATGTGTCGCCACCGCTCGAAGCTGTCGCTTCGGAACGGGCCGATGGCAACGGTCGCAGCGTCGGAAACGCCACGACGTCGCGGATGGTCTCTGCGCCCGTGAGCAGCATCACCAACCGGTCGATGCCGATGCCAAGGCCGCCCGTTGGTGGCAGCCCGTGCTCCAGAGCGCGGACGTACTCGAGGTCGACGGGCATCGCTTCGTCGTCACCGCGCTGGCGGGCGGTGTCCTGCGCCGTGAAGGTGGCCAACTGCTCGACGGGGTCACACAGCTCCGAGAACGCGTTGCACAGCTCGCGACGGGCGACGATGGCTTCGAACCGCTCGACCATGCCAGGTTGCTCTCGATGGTCGCGCGCCAGCGGGGAGACCTCCTTCGGATAGTCCATCACGAACACCGGCCCCCACAGCTGGGATTCCGTCGTCTTCTCATAGATCTCAAGCATCAGCGTACCGGGCCCGTCGTGGTCGTTCCATGCCACACCGTGCTCGTCACAGATCTGGCGGAACCGTTCGATCGGCATCCGGACGTCGACGTGGACCCCGATCTGCTCCTCGATGAGCTCGGCCATGGACGCCCTGCGCCATGGCGGCGTGAGATCGAGGTCTTCGCCCGCATAGACCAACTTCGTCGTGCCACAGACCTCCATGGCGAGGTGCGCGACAAGATCCTCTGTCAGTCGCATGATGTCGCCGTAGTCAGCATATGCCTGGTACAGCTCGAGCATTGTGAACTCTGGATTGTGGCGGGGTGAGAGGCCTTCGTTGCGGAACACGCGGCCGATCTCGAATACCCGCTCCATACCGCCAACAACAAGACGCTTGAGGTACAGCTCCAGGGCGATTCGCAAATAGAGGTTGGTGTCGAGAGAGTTGTGATGGGTGGTGAAGGGGATGGCATGTCCCCCGCCATACACGGGATGTAGGACGGGCGTCTCGACCTCAATGAAGCCACGATCTTCGAGCCATCTCCGGGTGAGAGATACGATCTTGCTCCGGGCCAACAGGCGAGATCGGCTGTCCTCGTTGGCCCACATGTCGACTTCGCGTTGGCGATAGCGCGTCTCCGGATCGGTGATGCCATGCCACTTGTCGCCGAAGCCCCGCTTCGCCTCGGCCAGGATCTGCCATGACGCGACCTTGAGCGACAGCTCACCTCTGCGCGTCTTGACGACCTCGCCGGTTGCCCCGATCCACGTGCCGAGCGGCAACTTCGCGAACCCCGCGAAGTCGTTTGTCCACGCCGCACCGGCGAACAGCTGGATGTTGCCCGTCCAGTCACGGAGCTCGCCGAAAGCCAGCTTGCCCTGCTCCCGACGGAGCATGAGCCGCCCGGCGATGGTGTGGGTGACGCCTGTCTCGGCGCCGTCCTCGAGCGCCGGGAACGCTGCCGCGATCGCGCCAGCACCGATCGTCGTGTCGTAGCGATACGGGAGTGCAGGTGCGGTCGCTGGCGACACCACCGTGTCTGGCCCAACCGGGGTGGCAACGTCGTCCATCTCGAAGCCAACGCTACCCGTCGACCCCCTATCCGTCCCACCTTTGGCGCAGGCGGCGATCAGGGACGGGCATTGCGGCGGTAGACGAGGCGCAGGCCGTGAAGCGTGAGCCAGGGGTCAAGCTCGATGGGTCGACCAACCACCGGCGCGATGAGGTGCGCGAGGGGCCCGGTCGCCACCGTGCACGACGGACCGAGGACCTCCTCGAACCGGGCGCACATGCCGTCGACCACCGCAGCAAACCCGAACACCGTGCCCGACTGGATCGATTCGGTGATGGAGCGACCGATGGGGTTCGACGGTGGCGCCAGCTCGACGCGACGCAACGCTGCGGCGCGGCCGAACAGGGCATCGAGGCTCACCTCGAGGCCGGGAAAGATGGCACCACCGAGGTACTCGCCGCTCGCGGAGATGGCGTCGAAGATGGTGGCGGTCCCGAAGTCGACGACGATCGTCGGGCCGCCGTACACGTCGTGGGCGGCGACGGCGTTGGCGATGCGGTCTGGTCCCACATCTTTTGGGTTGTCGTAACGGACCTGCACGCCGGTGCGGACGCCAGGCTCGATGACGACGAGCTGGGCGTTGGGCAGCCGACGCTCTGCCATCTCGCGGATGACCGCGGTGACAACAGGCGATGTCGACGACAGCGCGATGCCACTGACATCTGACAACTCGAGGTCGTGGAGGCCGAGGAGCTGGTCGAGGAGCAGCGCGTGCTCGTCTGCGGTGCGGTCGGGCTGGGTTGAGACACGCCAGTGGTCGACGAGGTCACCGTCGACGAACGGGTCGCGGTACATGCCGACGACGGTCTGGGTGTTGCCGAGGTCGATGACGAGCAGCACAGCTCATCCGCCCCAGTCGAGATCGAGGCCGATGTCGAGCGCGGGCGCGGACTGGGTGATGACGCTCGACGAGATGAGGTCTGCACCCGCTGCGGCGTAGCGGCCGATGGTCTCGAGGGTGACGCCGCCCGATACCTCCACGAGGACGCCGGCCCGCGGGGCGTCCCGCACGAACGACACGCACGCGGCCACCTCGTCGGGGGCCATGTTGTCGAGGAGCACCAGGCCCGCTCCCGCGTCGACCGCTTCGTGGACCTGCTCGATGCGGTCGCACTCCACCTCGATCGTGCGGGCCGGCCACCGCAAGCGAGCCCGACGCACTGCGTCGGTGATCGACATGCCTGCGAGGTGGTTGTCCTTGACGAGGATCATCTCTGAGAGGTTGCCGCGATGGTTGGCGCCTCCGCCGGCGCGCACCGCGGCCTTCTCGAGGGCGCGCAGGCCGGGGATGGTCTTGCGGGTGTCCCACACCCGCACCTTGCCGACCTCGCCGGCACCCGCGTCGGCGGCCTGCACGAACCGTCGCGTGAGGGTGGCGACGCCGGACAGGTGGCACAAGAAGTTGAGTGCGGTCCGCTCGCCGGTGAGCACTGGGGCAAGCGGGCCTTCGATGATGGCAAGCGCGTGGCCCGGTTCGAGCGCGTCACCATCCTCAGCCATCCAGGTGATGACGATGGTCGGGTCGAGCTGGGCAAAGGCCTCGTCAGCGCACAGCCGGCCGGCCAGCACGCCTTCCGCCCGTGCCACGAACGCGGCGCGCACCACGGCGTCGGGTGACACCAACGACGCGGTGAGGTCGCCGAGGGGCAGCACGTCCTCCGCGATGGCGCGAGTGACCGCGTCGCGAACGGCGATGAGTGGCGGGTGGTTGGGATGCATGGAGGGCCCTTATCCGATGACGAGTCTGCGGCGCAGTGCTGGGTCGCGGTCTGGATGGTCGATGCGGGTGTGGTTGCCGCGGCTCTCGGTGCGCGCCGTCGCAGCAGTGGCCAGGGCGAGCCCGACGAGGGCGAGGTTGCGCAGCTCGTGCGCGGCGTGACTGTCGATGTTGGCCGCGAGTCCCTCGACGGCCGCATGGCACGCCGCGGCGGCCCGATCGAGCGATGCCGCGGTGCGCAGCACGCCTGCCTCGACGGTGAGCGTCCGCTGCAAGCCGTCTCGACGCTTGGCAAGGTCGACGTCGCTCTGCGCTGGACCCGGTGTCGGCGCAGTGAGCGGGCCGAGCGCGGTTCCTGGCAGCCCGTCGCCGATACCGTCGAACACGGCGCACATCGCACCCGTTGGCTCTGCCGCATCCTTGCCCCGGACGATGGCCTCGAGGATGCGGGGCGCAAACACCAGACCCTCGAGGAGCGAGTTGGACGCGAGCCGGTTGGCGCCGTGCACGCCCGTGCACGCCACCTCGCAGCACGCCCACAATCCAGGCAGCGCGGTTGCTCCGTCGAGGTCGGTCAGGACGCCTCCAGACAGGTGGTGGGCGGCGGGCGCGATGGGCAACAGATCGACGGCTGGATCGAGCCCCACGGCGGCGAGCGAGGCGTGGATGTTTGCGAACCGCTGCGCGAAGTTGTCGAGGTGGCGAGCGTCGAGCCAGCAGTGGTCGGTGCCCTCCTCCAGCATCTTCGCGGTGATCGCCCTTGCTACCTGGTCGCGGGGCAACAGCTCGTCGACGAACCGTTGTCCACTGCCGTCGCGCACCAGTGCGCCGTGTCCACGCAGTGCCTCCGACAGCAGCGGGCGCGGCATGGCGGGATGGTGCAGGGCCGTCGGGTGGAACTGCATGAACTCCACGTCGGCGACCGGAACACCGGCCCGCATGGCCATGGCAATGCCATCGCCGGTGGCCTGCACCGGGTTGGTCGTCACTGCGAACAGCTGGCCTGCGCCCCCGGTGGCGAGGATGGTGTGCGTCGCCCTGACGTCGACGGCACCGCCATCTGGGGTGAGGGCTCGCACGCCCTTGCACCGTCCGCCTTCAACGATCAGGTCGAGGGCGAACCAGCCCTCCATGATGGAGGAGAGCGTCGCTCTGTACGCAGCGACCAGAGCTCGTTCGATCTCCGCTCCCGTGGCCGACCCACCGGCGTGCACCACGCGGGCGTGGCTGTGACCACCCTCGCGGGCGAGCTCGAGCTGGCCCTCCACATCGCGATCGAACACCGCGCCGAGGGCGATGAGGTCGTTGACGCGCTGCGGTCCCTCGTCAACAAGCACCCGCACGGCGACGACGTCGCACAGGTCGGCCCCGGCGACGAGGGTGTCGGCGAGGTGGCTCTCGATGCTGTCGCCGTCATCGACCGCGAGCACCGCAGCCACGCCGCCCTGGGCCCACCGGGTGGCCGACTGCTCGAGGTCGGCCTTGGTGAGCACGCCGACGCGCAGACCAGACACAGCAGCGCGCACTGCCGCCGACAGGCCGGCGACGCCTGACCCGACGACGAGGAGATCCAGCGTCTGCGAGGTCACCTGCGCAGTCTGGCCGACCCGCGCCCCGTGG
>JAYUDU010000179.1:0-2050 GCA_043739605.1 Acidimicrobiales bacterium
AAGCTCCACATAGGGTCCTTGGCGCCGAGCGGGCCCTCGCCGTTCAGCATCCCGTGAGCGCCGGCAAGGTCGATAGCGAGCCCGAACACGGCCTGGCCGTGATCGTCGGCGATGGCCTTGCGCACACTGGCCTCGGGGCCCGGCTCCTTGCCTGCGACCCGCGCCGACAGCGTGCGCGCCCGAACGAGGTCGAGGATGCGGCCAACCATCCACTGCTGCACCAGGCGCTGGCGGAGCATCGGGTCGCTGACTCCACCGCGCTCCTTGACGAGCGCCACCAGGTCGTCAACCGTTGGCCCGTTGCCCCACAACAGACCGCCACCGGACAATGAGACCCGCTCGTTCGACAGCGTCACCTTCGCCAGACGCCAACCGTCGTTGACATCACCGACAAGGTTCTCCATCGGGATACGCACCTCGTCGAGAAACACTTCATTGAAGGTGTGACCACCCGTCATCTCGATGATGGGATTGATGGTGATACCGGGAGCCTGCATGTCGCAAATGAAGTAGGAGATCCCCTTGTGCTTGGGAGCATCGGGATCGGTGCGGGCGATGAGGATGCCGTACCGGCTGTAGTGGGCGAGGCTCGTCCAGATCTTCTGACCCGTGACGATCCACTCGTCGCCGTCGCGCACGGCCCTGGTCGAGAGGGTGGCGAGGTCGGAGCCGGCACCGGGCTCAGAGAACAGCTGACACCACGTCTCCTCGCCGGCCAGCAACGGGATGAGGTACCGCTCGGCCTGTACGGGATCGCCGGCCTGCAAGATGGTCGGGCCGGCCCAGCCGATGCCGATCGGGTTGGAAGGCCGGCGGACCTTGGCGCGCCGCAATTCGTCGTCGATGATCAGCTGGTGGACGGGGTCCGCCCCCAAGCCATACGGCGCCGGCCAGTGCGGCGCCACGTAGCCCGCCTCCGCGAGCTGGCGTCCGGTCGGGTTGGGGTTGGCCTCCAGCCACGTCCGCACCGCCTGTCGGCGGGGGTCGTCGTCGCCGGGCAGGTCGAAGTCGAGGGTGCCTCCCATGCGAAGCGACCATACCGGGCGGTCGGGTGGCGCTCGGCACGAGGTGTCTGGCCGGCGAGCGCTCCCGGCTTCGCGGACGCGTTCACAGCGCTTCCTGAGTAGACGAACACGCAACGAGCGGCAGATCGGGCGACGCGGAGGTAGATCTCGCTGCTCACGTCGGGATCGTGTGCGGAAGCAGCCGTCCTCGACGGTTGCCATCCCGGGACGGCATGCTTCTGCCTGCCGCGGCGACAGCGCCCGCGGAACGCTCCGTCTGGCGCGGGTCCATGCCAAGACGGCCCCTTCCGCGTACCCCACAGGCGATGTGCTGCTCCGGACAGCGCCTCCAACCCTCTCGAACCGCTCTCTGCAACTCTCGCCTTCTCTCGCGGTTCCTTGATCGGCGTCATTGCGACCGCGTGCTCAGGACGCCGATCTCGGAGCCGCGTTCGACCGGCCGCGGCCTCTTGATCGGCGTCTTGCACGCTCCCGCCGCGTGACGCCGATTGGCGAGCCGCGGCGTCCGCTTCCACGTGCGGTCAGTCGAGCAGCGGCCACGTGTCGACGCCGGCGGCGTCGCGGTACCAGTCGCCCGCGACGACATCCTGCGGGTGGCGGCCGTCGTTGACGAGCATCACGAAGCCACCACCGCCGGGCCGAAAGGCGAGGAGCGAGCCGAACGACCCCGTCGCTCCGCTGTGCCACACCATGCGCTTCGACCTCCTCCATGCCAGTCCGACGCTCTGCTCACCGGCGTCGACGCGCCTGCATTGAGCGAACTCGACCGCTTCGCCAAGTGGGGTCGATGCTGGGAACGCATTCGCTCGAAGCCATGCGGCGGCATCTGCGATCGAGACGTCGACTCCCCCGTCGCCGGCGAGTGGGCTGTGCCAGCGTCGTCCGCCGACGATCCGCGCTCCGGTGCCGCGGACGATCCCGTCATCGCGGCACGGCTGACACCGAGCGGTCTGCATGCCGGCGGGGCGGAGGACACGCTCGGTCATCGCCGCGGCAAACGAGGTGCCGACCGCGACGCCGAGGCA
>JAYUDU010000180.1:0-5518 GCA_043739605.1 Acidimicrobiales bacterium
CTGGCCGCGGCACCTACGGCAGGCTGTTCTCGATGCAGGCGGCGAGCTACGCCCCCATCGAAGACGAGATCGATCGCTGATGACTGACGACGAGGCAAGCTTGCGCCAGCGCTTCAGTGGAGTGAGGGCGATGGCCGTCGCGACGGCGCGTGCCAACCCCCGCCGCATGGCCACGTCGATTGCGCTCGACGTGGGCCTTGGCGTGTCGGGCACTCTCTGCGCCGCGATCGTGGGGGTGCTCGTCGATCGGATCCACCTCCACCAGTCGGTGGCGGTACCCGGCGCCCTCCTCGTGGTGGCCGTCACCATGCTCGTCGGCGTGCAACGCGTGGCGTCGTTGACCAGGAGCCGCCTCGAGGAAGAAGTGTCGTTCCACGTCTCGTCAGACGTCGTCGCGCTGGTCGGCGCCCTCCCCGGCATCGACCACCACGAGGACCCCGACCACCTCAAGCGCATCGAGCGACTCACCACCAACAACTGGATCATTGCGACCGCGGTTCCTGCCCTCATCTCGACGATCGAGATCGCCGTCCGTCTTGGTGTGACGATCGCGGTGCTCGCCCGGATCGACGGCCGGCTCGCCATCCTGCCGCTGGCCGCAGTGCCGATGATCGTTGCGACCTCGTGGGCGGCCAAGATCCGAGTCGCCGCCGTCAACGCACGCGCCGAGGACGGGCGGCGCTGCGATGACGTGTTCGCGCTCGCAGCAGGATCTGCGCTCGGACCCGATGCGGCTCCCGAGATTCGCATCTTCGGCATTGCCGACGAACTGCAGCGCCTGCACGCGCACAGCGCCACGATCATGGTGCGCGGCGAACGGGAGCACCGATTGAAGGGGCAGGTGCCGGTCGCGCTTGCCCGCGTGCTGTTCGCCGGAGCGTTCGGCGCCGCCGTCGTCCTCGTGGCCGATCGCGTTGCCGACGGGCGATCCAGCGTCGGTCAGCTCGCCATCGCCACCGGCATGGCCGGCCAGCTCATCGGACAGGTGCTGTCGGTCGGCAACCGACTGAGCTGGCTCAACTGGACCCTCACGGCCGTCCGTGACTACGTCTGGTTGCAGGCGTACGCAGCAGCCCACCCCACCCGGGTTCCACGGCTCGATGGCCAACAGGGCCTCGCTGCACCACCCGGTGTCCTCGTCGATGGCATTCGCTTCTGTGGTGTCTCATTTGCCTACCAGGGAACAGAGAAGCTGGTCCTCGATGCCGTCGATCTCCACCTCGCAGCCGGTGAAGTCATTGCCATCGTCGGCGACAACGGGTCAGGCAAGACGACGCTCACCAAGCTGCTGCTTGGGCTGCACAGGCCAACATCGGGCCACATCATGATTGATGGTGTCGATCTGGATGACCTCGACCTCGCGGCATGGCGGCACCGTTGCACCGCCGCCTTTCAAGAGCCGATGCGTCCGGAGGTCGCCGCCGGCACGGTCATCGGCCTGGGCGCACCTGCGCACCTCGACGATGCAAAGCTGATCGACGTCGCGGCGCGACGCTCCGGTGCGGACGCGGTCCTCGCCGGGCTCGCCCGCGGTCACGACACCCAGCTGGGCACCGACTGGGGAGGGGTCGATCTGTCGGGTGGCCAGTGGCAGCGCATGGCGGTCGCCCGCAGCGCCATGGTCGCGGCGCCGCTCCTTCTCGTGCTGGACGAGCCGGCCGCGGCGCTCGATCCGCACGCAGAGCAGGTGTTGTTCGACCACTACACCGCGATGGCTGACGGTCGACGTGAGCGCGGCGCGGTGACGGTCGTGGTCAGCCACCGCCTATCAACGGTGCGAAGAGCCGATCGGATCGTGGTGCTCGATGGAGCACGCATCGCAGAGGTCGGCACCCACGATGAGCTGGTCGCCGCGGGCGGCCGCTACGCAGAGCTGTTCGCCATGCAAGCCGCCGGCTACCGCTGATCGCCTTCAAGCGCGGCGACCAGCTCGGCCTCGTCAACAGACCCGGGCGCCAGCCCGGCCCGGGCCGCGGCGTTCGCTCTGAGGCGCAGCAGGTCGTTGACCGGCGTCGGAACACCGTGCAGCCGACCGAGCAGGCTGACCTCGCCATTGAGATAGTCGGCCTCGATGGAACCCGTCCCCCGCTGGAGGCTCTGCCATGAGGACCCGCCAGCCCGAGCGAGGCCCGCGATCTCGGTCACCTGCATGCGGCCGAGCCTGTTGGCGAGGTCTTCCTCGACAGAAGCGACATCAAGGCCGGCGGCAGCCAAGCATGCCTCGCCCTCGGCGATGGCCATGCCGAGGATCGTTCCCCCGCCCTTGAGGCCACACAACGCCTGCACCGCGTTGCCGAGGTTCATGAGCAGCTTGCGTCGCTTCCATCTGGCGATGTCCGGGCGCGCCGTTGAGAGGAAGCCGGCGCGTTCAAACCCCGCCGCGACGGCGATGACACCATCGTCGACCGGCGCGTCGGGAAATGCGCCGACGTCAAGTACGGCTGGGTGCGGCGCACCCCACGCGGCGACGACTCCCGGCTCCACGATGGCGGAGGGGAGGATCACCGGGATGCTCAGCACCCTGGCGAAGCGCCGCGCCGCGAGGCGCTCGTTCTCCAGGCCGTTCTGCAGGCAGGCGACCGTGACGGCGGGGTCGGCGGTCGCTGACAGGTCGAGGAGCACGCCCTCGGTGTCTTGGGTCTTCGTGGCGAGCAGCACCGCGTCGCCGGCGCCGATGGCGACGTCGTTGACCGATGCCGCCACCTCGGGGCGCACCACGATGTCGCGGCTGGGGGTGCGCACGACGAGGCCACGCGCCCGCATGGCTTCGAGGTGCGGTCCACGCGCCACGAGGGCGACGTCCTCGCCTGCGTTGGCCAACAACCCGCCGACGACGCCTCCGACGGCTCCGGCTCCGACGACGATCCAGCGCATCTGCTGGTTCTACTGGATCTGGGGTACGGCGGCGGCTCGCGCCGCATCCACCTCGATCTGGTACTCGCCGTCGTACAACCACGGCGCGAAGCCCATCGCCTCGTTGATGTTGAGCATGGGCCGATTGGCGTCGTTGTTCCAGGTGTCGAGGAACTCGACCTCCGGATGTTCGTCAAGGATGCGCAGCGCCATGACGGCCTTCATCCACCTGCCGAGACCCTTGTCGCGGTGCGCGGGGTCCGTGCCGGTGTTGTCTTGGTGGCCGAAGGACGGCCTACCTTCGACCTCGAGAACGATCTCGCTGAGACCTGCGAACACGCCGGAATCGAGGTGGCGGGCCACCAACGTCAGCTTGCTCGTACCCGTCGCGAGGCGACGAACATCCCAGCCGCGAACCATGTCTGGGGTGAAGATCTCTGGTTCCCAATCGGCGTCGCCCATGGGCGCAGAGTTCATGACATGGAGGATGTCGACGAACCGATCGATGTGTTCCTCCGGGGTGGGCGTCGCCCAGAAGACCAGGTCATACCCGACTGCTCGCTCCGCCGCCTTCGCGACCCACCCTTCGAGCATCGAGCGATCGAGATCCTTGGTGAAGACCCGAGACGACCGTCCGACCATGACCTTGGTGGCGCCGATGGCCTCGAGGAATGCGACGCCGGGCTGGTCCGCGTAGGAATCGAGCCACAGCTTGGTTCGGCCGTCTGCTGCGGCCACGTCGCACACGAGCGGGAGCGCCGCACGGGCCAAGCCCCGGCGGCGTGCCGAGGGGGCCACGACGAGGTCGACGTAGGCCAGGTGGCGGTTGTCCTCGACATCTCGGGTGGTGACGACGGCCTCGCCGAGCAGCACAGAACGATCGGAGGACCACACCCCGAAGCGCGTCACGGACTCCTCGGGCGCCCTCGTGATGCCCTGGCGATATCGGTATGCGGTCGGCGGCAGCTCGACATCCGGCATGGCTTCGAGATCGATGGTGGCGTGGAGCGCATCCCATGCGGCGACGCCCGCATCGTCAAGGGCGCGCAGGTCAAGGGGCTCCCACTGCATGCGGCCAGGATGTCGCGATCTTGGGCGCCTCGCAAGCGTTTTCCGTCACCGGACCCGGCTGCCTCGATAGGTTCGACGGGATGCATGCAGCCACCGACCAGCCGGCACTCGTGAGCATCGCCGTCGGCGACGCGCCGCAGGTGTGGGAGCGGCTCGGTTTCGTTGTTGCCGATGGCGCGACCGTGGTTGGCGGTGTGCGCATCGACCTCGGCAGCGAGGGCCACGGGGTGCGCTCGTGGACGTTCTCGGGGATCGACGCCGGGCCCATCGTCGACGGGCGGCTCGATGGGCTTCGCACGACGGTGGTCGATGCGATTGGGACCACGGCCATCTCGCCTGACCACCCCAACGGCATCGTCTCCATCGACCACGTCGTCGTCGCCACTCCCGACCACACCAGGACGTTGGCTGCGCTGTCGGCGACCGGGTTAGAGCTGCGCCGCGACGACGTCCACCACGTCGACACCTACGGCACCCCAGTGATGCAGGCGTTCTACCGCCCCTGCGGCGCGATCCTTGAGATCATCGGCCCCGAGGATGCTGCTCCCGACGCCGGCAAGGCCGGGTTCTATGGGCTTGCCTTCACCAGCGAAGACCTCGAAGCGACGGCTGCGTACCTTGGCGCGGCGTTGAAGCCGGCCAAGGACGCCGTCCAGCCCGGGCGCCGCATCGCCACCGTCGCGTCCAGTGCCGGCGCGACCGTGCCCATCGCGATCATGAGCCGCCACCCGCGCGCCGATAGCCTCTGATGTCATGAGCCAGACCGCCCCGGTCATCGAGGAGATCACCTCGCCGGTCCTCGACGACGGCGATCACGATCGCTTCGCGCACTACGTGGTGCAGGAGGATCTCGACCGATCCAAGGTCGACGGCACGCCGATCCGGGCGCTCTGCGGGAAGATCTGGACGCCAGACCGCAACCCCAACAACTACCCGATCTGCCCTGCCTGCAAGGACATTGCGGCGAAGTGGAGCTCCAGAGGCGACAATTAGAGATCGAGCGAACTAGGCCCGGTCGCCGAGCACCTTGGCCAGCACCGATGGACAGTCCGTCATGATGCCGTCGACGTCGAGGTCGAGGAGGCGGGCCATCTCGTCGGCGTCGTCGATGGTCCACACGTGCACGGCCATGCCCGCGGCGTGGCAGGCATCGACGCTCTGAGTGGTGACCACGTCGCGGCCGCCGAACGCCGGCGGCACCTGGATGGCAACGTGCCGGAGCACCTCGTCGGGGATGGGCTCGCCTGCTGCCAGCGCCTTCGCGAGGGCGATGACGGCGCCGGGCCCAGCCGAGGTGCCGATGTCGGCGCCGATCTCGTCACATGCTGCGGCAAAGGCGTCGAGGGCGGCGTCGTGGAACGAGGCGACAATGACATCGTCGGTGCGTCCCGCAGCCATCAGCGCCTTGGCGAGCTGGCGTTCGTAGGGGACGACGTCCGGTGCGATCTGCTTGATGTCGAGGTTGAGAGGTGTCGTCGCCAACTCGGCGAGGACCTCCTCCAGGGTGGCAATGCCGAACGCTGCGTCGGTGGCGAAACGGCCGCGGTGCACGTAGGCGTCGGGCGAAGCATCGTGGTCGACGACCTGGCCCGGC
>JAYUDU010000181.1:0-2034 GCA_043739605.1 Acidimicrobiales bacterium
GTGACTACTTGTTGAGGAGCGTCTCGGGGTCGAAGTCGAGCACGAGCCGGCCGGTCGTCATGGCCGAGACGGTGCCGCCGTCGGTGTTGACGTTCTCGCCGGCGATGTAGGACGCCGCGTCGCTGTTGAGGAAGATCATCGGCCAACCCTGCTCGGCCGGTGTGGAACGCCGTCCGAGACCCTGGGCGAAGAGGTCGATGATGGCACCGCCGCCGGCGAAGTCCTCGAACGCCGGCATCATCGGCGTGTCGGTCGGGCCGGGGCTGATGCAGTTGAGACGGATCCCCTGCTTGGCGTAGCCCATCGCCGCGTCCATCGTCCAGATGATGAGGGCTTCCTTCGACGGCGAGTAGCCGCCGGCGATCTCCTCCGGGTTCGACTCGATCCACGCCTTGGCCTCGGCGTAGTCGGCGGTCTGGGCGAGCGGCAACCACTTCTGGATGTTCAGGAGGTACCCGCTGCCCGCGGTCGACGAGATGCTGCAGATCGAGGCGCCGGCCTCCATGCGCGCGGCACACAGCGAGGCCAGGTGCCGTGGGGCGGCGAAGTTGACCAGCATGGTGTCGATGTCGGAGAACGGCGGGCCGGGCAGTCCTGCGCAGTTGAACAGCGAGTCGATGCGACCGCCGATCTTCTCGACTGCGGCGGCGACCGCGTCGGGCTCACGCAGGTCGACGACCTGCTGGCTGGCGACCGGCACCGGCGCGTCCTTGAGGTCGAGGACGTGCACCTCGGCGCCGAGCTCGACGAGACCCTCGACCGCGGCCGCGCCCATACCGGCGCCGCCACCACCACTCACGACCACCCGCTTGCCTTCATAGCCGAACGGCGTTGCCATGGACTTCCCCCTGTGAGAGCTACGGATGACCCACGTTACCGCCGACCCGTGGAGAGGGCCCAGGGATCAGCGTGTCAGACTCCTTTCCATGAGCGAGTTCCCGAACATCGCCGACTACGCGTTCCTGTCGGACTGTGAAGTCAGCACGCTGGTGGCCCCCGACGGTTCGGTGGAATGGCTCTGCCTGCCCCGCCCCGATTCGCCCAGTGTGTTCGGTGCGCTCCTCGACCGATCGGCCGGGTTCTTCCGCTTCGGGCCCACCGGCATCGACGTCCCCAACCAGCGCCGGTACGTCCCCGGCACCAACGTCCTCGAGACGACGTGGCACACGCCCACCGGGTGGCTGATCGTCTGGGACCTGCTCGTCGTCGGGCCGGCGCCCACCGACGAACGCCGTGACCGCTACCGCCGCGTGCCCGGCGACACGATGGCGCAGGGCACGCTGCTGCGCATCGCCACGTGCTGCAGCGGCCGGGTCGAAGTCCAGGCCAACGTCATCCCGCAGTTCGACTACGGCACCACCGGCGGCGAGTGGAGCTACGACGACGGGGGCTACGAGCGCGTCACCGTCCGTTCCGGCGATCTCGCCCTCGACCTCACCGGGAGCATCCGGCTCGGCATCCTCGGGCCCCGCACCTACGGACGCACCACGCTCGAGCAGGGGGAGACCGCCTGGCTCGCGCTCTCGTGGGAAGGCGACAGCCCGCTCACCGAAGACGACGCGATGGCACAACTCGCGGCGACCGAGAAGTACTGGCGGGACTGGCTCGCGCTGGCGACCATCGCCGACCATCCCTGGCGTCCCTACATCGAGCGCAGCGCGCTCGCGCTCAAGGCCCTGAGCTACGCGCCGACCGGGGCGATCATGGCCGCGGCAACGACCTCGCTGCCGGAGACGCCCGGCGGCGAACGCAACTGGGACTATCGCTACACGTGGATCCGCGACACCGCGTTCATGTTGCGCGCCTTGCACGACCTCGGATTCGAGTGGGAGGCATTCGAGTACTTCGCCTTCCTGCTCGAGGCGTTGTCGACGAGCGGCGAAGCCGGGAGTTGGAACCTCCAGATCATGTACGGGATCGGCGGGGAGACCGACCTGACCGAGCACACGCTCGATCACCTCTCGGGCTACCGCAACTCCCAACCGGTCCGCATCGGCAACGGTGCGTTCGACCAGCACCAGCACGACGTCTGGG
>JAYUDU010000182.1:0-5501 GCA_043739605.1 Acidimicrobiales bacterium
TTGCTTCGCGGCGGGCCGCCGGTGACCTCCGGCGCCCGGGGGGCGCCTTTGGTCCGCTGCGCCGTGCCGCGCGGGGCGGTGTTCTTCCTTCGTCCAGAACACCGCCGGCACAGGCTCCGCAAGAACCTGGCGGTCGGTCCAGCTTGTTGCCGGCTGGCTGTTCCTTGCTTTGCTGCGGGCCGCCGGTGACCTCCGGCCCCCTGGGGCGCCTTTGGTCCGCTGCGCCGTGCCCGCTGGCCCGTGTCAAACCGAAGGCTGATGTGTCGATCTAGGTTGCGGGGGTGACCACGCACGAGCCGAACGAACGGCGGATCTTCGGGCTTGAGAACGAGTACGGCGTGACGTGCACCCAGCGCGGCCAGCGCCGCCTGAGTCCGGACGAGGTGGCCCGCTACCTGTTCCGCAAGGTGGTCTCGTGGGGCCGTAGCTCCAACGTCTTCTTGGAGAACGGGGCTCGCCTGTACCTCGATGTCGGCTCGCACCCCGAGTACGCCACGCCGGAGTGCGACTCCATTCATGACCTCGTGGTGCACGACAAGGCCGGCGAACGCATCCTCGACGACCTCGTCCACTCGGCAGAGCACCGGCTACGCGAGGAGGGCATCCGCGGCACCATCTACCTGTTCAAGAACAACACGGACTCTGCCGGCAACTCCTATGGCTGCCACGAGAACTACCTGACGAGCCGGCGCGACGATTTCTCCCACTACCAGGATCACCTCATCCCGTTCCTCGTCACGCGGCAGGTGTATGCGGGCGCAGGCAAGGTGCTGCAGACGGCGAGGGGGCCGCAGTACTGCATCAGTCAACGCGCAGAGCACATCTGGGAGGGCGTGAGCTCTGCGACCACGCGCAGCCGCCCGATCATCAACACCCGCGATGAGCCGCACGCAGATGCAGAGCGATTCCGCCGGCTCCACGTCATCGTCGGCGACTCGAACATGAGCGAGTACACGACCTTCCTCAAGGTCGGCACCATGTCGGTGCTGCTGCGGATGCTGGAGGACCCGTCCGTCGTACTGCGCGACATGGCGCTCGACAACCCCATCCGCGCCATCCGCGAGATCAGTCACGACACCACGTGCACCCGCAAGGTCAAGCTCGTGAACGGCAGGGAGCTCTCCGCGCTCGAGATCCAGGCCGAGTACCTACAGCGGGCCATCCGCTACCGCGACCAGAAGGGCTTTCCTGCCGAGGAGGCCCGGGCCCTCGCCATGTGGGAGGAGGTGCTGACCGGGCTCGAGGCCGACCCGTCGAACCTCGACACCAAGATCGATTGGCTGATCAAGCGCAAGCTCATTGAGGCCTATCGGGAGAAGAAGGGCCTCGCACTCGGTCACCCCCAGGTCGCACTCATCGACCTGCAATACCACGACGTGTCGCGGGAACGCGGACTGTTCTACAAGCTTCAGGCCAGAGGGATGGCGGTACGCGAGACCAACGACGCCGAGATCGACACCGCCATGCTCATCCCGCCCCAGACCACGCGAGCCAAACTCCGTGGCGAGTTCATCAAGAAGGCGAAGGAGAAGCGCCGCGACTTCACGGTGGATTGGGTGCATCTCAAGCTCAACGACCAGACCCAGGCCACCGTGCTGTGCAAGGACCCGTTCAAGTCAGAGGACGAGCGCGTCAAGAAGCTCATCGCACGGCTCTAGTGCCGCAGTTCCACACGGGGACGGTGGTGGCGATCGTGGGGGAGCGCCGCGGTCTCCAGAGATGCCACGTGGATCTCTCCAGCGACGGCGGCAAATCCGCCGCGCCGGCGTACGTGCTGACCGGGCTCATCGGCCCGGTGGCCGTCGGGGACGAGGTCGTCGTCAACACAACCGCGGTTGACCTCGATCTCGGCTCCGGTGGCTGGCACGTCGTGCACTGGAACCTGGCCCGGCGCAGCTGGGGCGCCTCGGGCGGTGGCCACATCCTCAAGATGCGCTACACCAGCTTGCAGGTCGACGTCGGCGTGGCAGAAGAGGTCGGCGGCTACACGCCTCCGCAGCATCTTGGCGGCGTGCCGGTTGTCGCGTGCGCCCTTCACAGCCAGGTGCCGTGCGTCGCCGCCGCGTTCGCAGCGCGGGCCGGCGATGCCCGACTCGTCTATGTCATGACCGACGGCGCCGCACTCCCGCTGGCGCTGTCGGACATCGTGGCGGGGCTGTGCGAGAGCGGTCTGTTGGCGGCCACGGTCACCGCTGGGCAGGCGTTCGGAGGCGATCTTGAGGCCGTCAACGTGGCCAGCGCCTTGGATGTTGCGGTCGCGGTCGGGCGCGCCGATGCCATCGTCGTGTCCGGCGGCCCTGGCGTGGTTGGCACAGGAACCGGCAGAGGGTTCAGCGGGCTCGAGGTCGCCGGGATCGTCGACGCCGCCGCGTTTGCCGGCGCCACGCCGATCGTCGCTGTCCGCTACTCGTCTGCAGATGCGAGGGTGCGCCACCGGGGCGTCAGCCACCACACCACGGCAGCGCTCGCGGCGGCCGCGCGGGGTGCGTTGGTGGCGGCACCACCCGGCGGCCGGGCTGCGTTCGCTGGCCTCAGTCCCGCGCGTCACGAGGTGCGTGTGGTCGCGACAGCTCCCGACGTCGACGCGCTGCTGCGGGCTCGTGGGCTGGCCGTGACCACCATGGGCCGCGACGCTGTGCACGATCCCGGCTTCTTCTCATGGGCGGCGGCCGCAGGCACGCTCGCAGCAGAGCTCCTCGCCGGTGGCGGGTGGCGGCTGGCGGACAGACTGGGATAGGGTGTGAAACACCATGGCACGACGCGGAGGGAACCTCAAGGCCGAGGATCATGAGTCCCCTGCCGCCACACCCGACGGTCGACTGGAACGCCTGCTCGATCTCACCGCCACGCTGCTCGACTCGGCGCGGCCGCTCACTAGGGGCGAGCTGCTCAGCCGGGTACCGGGTTACCCAGAGGAGAAGGAGTCGGCCCGCCGTCAGCTCGCCAGGGACATCGCGCTGCTCCGCGACCAGGGCTTCCCGATCGAGGTCACAGAACGCGACGCAGATCCGGACACTCGCTTCGTCTACAGCCTCGAACGATCCGGTTACCACCTGCCCGACCTCGGTTTGACCGAAGACGAGTCGGCTGCGTTGCAGCTGGCCGTCGCAGCCATCGGCGCCGGGCCGCCGGGCGCCGCCAAGCGTGCCGTTCACAAGCTGGGCGGCGTCGAAGCGCGCCTTGTCGCCCCAGAAGCGACCGCTGACGTCGAGGTTCCAGAGGCGGTCATCGCGCTGTTCGGCGCGCTGGGCGAACGCCGCCAGGTGCGCTGCGCCTACAACGGCGAGGTGCGGACGCTCGACCCGTGGGGCCTCAGCTCCGCCAAGGGCAGGTGGTATCTGCGGGCCTTCGACCACCACCGGGGAGAGCCCCGCACCTACAGAGTCGACCGGATCGACGGCCTCGTCGAGACCATCGGCGCCACCCAGGCGTACGTGGTGCCAACCAGCGGCGCAACCGGTTCACCCCCACCGCCGTGGCTGCTGGGCGACGATGTCGAGATGGTCGCTGAGGTCGAGGTCGACGCCGGCGTCGCAGAGCAGGCGGTGCTGATGGCGGGCACGGGCGCCCTCGCCCGGCGCCACGAGGACGGCGCAGTGACCCTTCGACTCCCCGTGACCAACCGCGACGCGTTGCGGTCGTTCGTTCTCGGGTTCCTCGACGCAGCCGAGGTCGTCGGGCCACCGGAGCTGCGCGCAGACATGGTGGCGTGGGTGGTCTCGGTCACCGCCTCGTTGGACCGACCGTGACGAAGGAACCGGAGCAGTCGGCGCAGAGCGGTTCGGCGCGCACTGCGCCTTCCAAGCGCAAGGAGAAGGCCGAGGACCGCATGGCGCGCCTCATGGCCCTGGTGCCGTGGGTGGCGGAACGCGATGGTCCGACAGTGGACGAGGTGTGCGAACGGTTCGAGTGCACGCCCGGGCAGCTGGTCGCAGATCTCGACCTGCTTCTGTTGTGCGGCGCCTACCCATATTCCCCAGACCAGCTGATGGAGGCGTGGACCGAGGACGACCGGGTGTGGATCCGCTACACAGACTGGTTCAAGCGCCCATTGCATCTCAGCCACGCCGAGGGGCTCGCACTGGTCGCTGGCGCGCGAGCGCTACTCGACGTGCCCGGATCCGAAGTCGACGGCCCACTCGCCCGCGGGCTCCGCAAGGTCGCCGCGGTGCTGGGCGTCGACCCCGACGAGGGTTTTGCCGTTGCGTTGGGGGACGCCGACCAGTCGGTGCTGGCGACGCTCACCGCAGCGCTCGATGCGGGCCGACGGGTGACGCTGGCCTACTACTCGTTCGGTCGCGACGTGCACACCACCAGGGTGGTGTCACCCTGGCGCGTGCACTCGGTCGGAGGCGCCTGGTACCTGCGGGGGTGGTGCCACGACGCTGGGGGTGAGCGGCGCTTTCGGATCGACCGCGTCCGCCGGGCCACCATGCTCGGCGAGCGGGCCGACCCGGCTCCGGCGGGAGTCGATCTCGGCGATCGGCTGACGTTCAGCCCCGACCCGTCGGATCCCGTCGTGGTGCTCGACCTTTTGCCCGCGGCGCGATGGGTTGCAGGGCAGTATCCGCTGGCGCGGCCGTCGATCGAGCAGCCCGACGGCGCGTTGCGCGTCGCGCTGCAGATCGCTGGTCCCGCGTTCTTCGAACGCCTGATGTTGCGGGTCGGTCCCAACGCCCGCGTCGTCGACGCGCCTGCGCACCTCAGAGCCGGAGCCAGCGCTGCTGCCGGTCGAGTGCTCGGCCGCTACCGCTAACCTGCCCGCGTGAGCGCAAACGACGTCGACACCACCTCGGCGCCCGTCGGTGGATCCGTTGGCGACGCAGACGCCGCACTCGGACCGATCGACGTTCCGGTGGCGGGATCATCCCCAGCGACGCGGCCGGCACAGAGCGGGATCCGCGGCGCGATCGAGTGGGTCGTCATCCTCGGCGGCGCTCTCGGCGTGTCGTTCCTGGCTCGCCTCTTCCTGGTCGCCACCTTCTACATCCCCAGCCCATCGATGGTGCCGACGCTTCGTGTCAACGACCGCATCATCGTCAACCGGCTCAGTTATCGACTCCACGACGTCCATCGAGGCGACGTCGTCGTGTTCACGCGCAGCAAGAACATGCAGCAACAGGACCAGATCAAGGACCTCATCAAGCGGGTCATCGCGGTGCCAGGCGACACGGTTGAGAGCCGGGGCGACACCGTCTTCGTCAACGATCGTCCGGTGACGGAGCCGTATCGCCAACCCGGTGGCTTGGGTCCGGCGGTGCCCCGCCAGACCATGGGGGCGCATCAGCTGTGGGTAATGGGCGACAACCGCACCGACTCGTTCGACAGCAGGTTCTTCGGCCCCATCAACGAGACCCAGGTCGTCGGCCGGGCCTTCGTCCGCATCTGGCCCCCATCGCACCTCGGAGGGCTGTAGTCGGAGGGCTGTAGTTCTTCCGGCTGGCTGACTTGTTGCCGGCTGGCGTCCCTCGCTTCGCTTCGGGCCGCCGGTGACCTCCGCT
>JAYUDU010000183.1:0-2034 GCA_043739605.1 Acidimicrobiales bacterium
CGCCCACCGGGCGAGCCGACATGGATCCGGCCGCACCCTCGAGGAACACCGAGCGAAGGATGTCGTCGCGCTCGAGCAGCTCGGCGGTCGGACCGGAGAAGCGCACCTCGCCCTTCTCCATGAAGACGGCGCGCTTGGCGACGGTGAGGGCGACGTTGACCGACTGCTCGACCAGGATGATGGTGGTGCCGGATTCGTGGATGGCGCGCACGATGACCAGCAGCTGCTCGACGATGGCAGGGGCGAGACCGAGTGACAGCTCGTCGATCATGAGGAGGCGAGGTTTGGCGAGGAACGCCTGGCTGAGGGTGAGCATCTGCTGCTCGCCACCGGACAGGTTGCCGGCGATCTCGTCCATTCGGCCCCGCAGCGACGGGAAGTACTCGAGGATCTGCTCGACGCCGGTCTCGGCCTCGGCAGCTTCGAGCCGCCACGCGCCGAGGCGCAGGTTCTCGCCGACCGACAGACCGGGGAAGATGCCCTTGCCGCCGGGCACCTGAACGATGCCCTGGGCGGCGTGCTCGTACGCCGGCAGGTAGGTGATGTCGGTGCCGGCGAAGAAGATGGCGCCGTTGGACGGAGCTGTCAGGCCGCAGATGGCACGCAGGAGTGTCGACTTGCCCGCGCCGTTCGTGCCGAGCAAGGCGACGATCTCGCCCTCCTCCACCTCGAGGTCGACGTTGAACAGGATCTGCACCGGGCCGTAGCCGACGTCGAGGTCGTTGCACACCAGCAGCTTTGGTGCGCCCTTGCTGGCAGCCTGGCGGGAGATCTCTGCGGCCATCGCTGCCGCGCTGGCGGCCCGGATGTCGGCCGCCACCGAGGTGCCCGCCGAGGCGAAGATGGCCGCGCCGACGAGGAACACCGGCACCAGGAACGCGATGCCGACGCGCAGGCCGTTGCCATCAGCGATGAAGCCGGCGATGGCGATGAACGCAAAGCTAGGCACGATGGCCAGTGCTCCGAGCGACAGCCCGATGCCGCGGGCGCGGGCGGGGATGACCAGTGACAGCACCGAGGTTGCGGCCGGCCCGATGACGGTGGAGCAGAAGGCCAGCACCCACGAGCACAGCACTGCGACCGGCAGCGCGGGGGCCACGGCGATGCCGAGGATGGCAAGCGCGGAGACCACCGACAGCGCTCCTCCGTAAGCGAACACCGCCGCTGGTCGATCGCGGAGCAGGCGTCCGGTCAGCGCGGCGCCGGCCACGAGTCCGGCGATGGCGAAGGGCTCGCTGATGGCGGCGAGCGCGCCCCGCGTGCCCGGTCCGACCTCGAACACCCGGTCGTAGTAGAGCGACAGCAGGTTGGCGAAGCCGAGCGCGGCGCCGCCGAGGAACGGCAGCGAGAGCAGGATCCGCCGCTGGCTCTTGACGGCGAGGCTGGCGCGCAGGCCCTCTGCGATGGACGGCGGTGCGTCTGCCTGCATGGCGACGTCCTCTGACGCACCCTGGGCCCGCCGTTCCTGCTCGCCCCGGACGGGCTCGCGCATGCGCAGGGCGATGATGCCGAGGGCAACGCTCGGCACCGCGAGCACCAAGAACGTCGCCTGCCACACGAAGATCACGGTGATGGCCCCGGCCAGCAGGGGTGCCACGCCGCGGGCGGCCTGGACGGCCGCTTGGCGGGCGCTGAACACCGACGCTCGTCGGTCGATCGGGTAGCTGTCGGCGAGGAACGAGGTGGACGCCCCCTCGAGCGAGCGGCTGACGCCGGCCGCGCTGCGGGCGATGGCGAACAGGATGATGGTGGGCACCAGGCCCGAGATGAGGCTGCACACGCCGACGAGCACGGAGCCAACGGCGATGAGGATGCGCCGCGGCGCCCGATCGACGACGACGCCGACCGGTACAGACAACAAGACGGTGGCGACGCCAGCAATGCTGGTGAGGATGGTGATCTGGCCGAGGTCGAGCCCGAAGTAGTCGCGGATCTCCGGGCCGAGGATGGCTTGGGCGCTTGCGCCGGATTCGTCCAAGAACGTGATGAGCAGGATGACGACGAGGGGCAGCATCGAGGCGCCGCCGCCGAGCG
>JAYUDU010000184.1:0-2031 GCA_043739605.1 Acidimicrobiales bacterium
TCTTCGCATGCGCCGTCGCGCTGGCGCTGGCGGCACAGCGCGAGATGGGCCCCGCGTGGCGGACGGGGGTGGACGCCGCGGCGCCGGCTTCGCTCGTGACCGGCGGACCGTTCCGGTTTGTCCGGAATCCGGTGTATTCCTCGATGCTGCTGTTCGCTGCGGCGATGCTGGTGCTGGTGCCGTCGGTGTCGGCCGCGACCGGGTCGCTGGTCGTGCTCGCCGGCCTTGAGGTGCAGTCGCGCCTGGTGGAGGAACCGCATCTGGAGGCGGTGCACGGCGAGCCCTACGTCGAGCTGCTCAGGTCGGTCGGCCGGTTCGTGCCCGGCGTCGGTCGGCGGCGCAGCTGACGTTCGGGTGCGGCACCCCTGTGGCGGCGGCCGCGTCCGCCGGTTCTTTGGTCAATGGACCGCGCTTCTGGTCGCCCATTGACCAAAGAATGCCAGAGGGGAGCTCAGATCCCGGCTCGCGACGCAGTGCGGCGGATGACGTCCGCGACGACGTCGGGTGCTTCGAGGGGTGGCCAGTGGCCGACGTCTGCGAGCTGCTTGATGTCTGCGTGGGGGAACCTCGGGACGATCCGTTCCATCACGTGCGCTCCCGACACCGGGTCCAGATCGCCCCACGCGAACGCGAGCGGCAGGTCTGTTGACTCGAGCGCGGTGCGCCAGCGGTCGGCGTGTTCCCTGCGATCAGCGATGTAGTGGAGGAGTCGGTGCATCTGCTGCACGCCACCGGAGGCGGCCATGCCGAGGTGCATCTCTCGCATCTCGGCCTCGTCGAACGGCACGCGCGTGCCCCACGTGCCGGCGATTCCGCTGACGAACATGTCTTGGGTCATCGATGCGGCGAACGCCTCGCCCTCCTCGGACAGCAGCAGCTGCTGTCCGACGGTCTGGCGATGGAGGTCTGGGTAGAGGCCACCGTTCATGAACACGATCCCGTCGATCCTCGTGGCGAGCGCGCCCTCGGCCCGGCGCGCCAGCAGCTCCTGCGCGACCGACACGCTGTAGTCGTGCGCGGCGACGAGGGTGTGCGTGACGTTCCGGGCCGCCCACATCGCCTCGACGGCGTCGGTGGCGGCGTGGATCGAGTGCGGATGGTCGACGGGCTTGTCCGATGCGCCGAAGCCCGGCATGTCGAGGGTGAGGAGGCGCCACCCAGGATCGGTGTCCCGCTCGAGCACGTCCCACGTCGGCGCAACATCGAGAGACGAAGATGGATATCCATGCAGGAACGTGAGTGGCTTGCCGGCCGGGTCTCCGAGGTCGTACGTGGCGATGTGGAGGTCTGCCACCGCCAGCATCGTTGCGTGTGTGCTCCACTCGGCCCAGGTCGTCATGCGCCCGAGTCTCGCGGGTTGGTGACTGCCGCGCGCCACACCGTTGGACCCTTGGGGAAGTGGTCTGACGCCTCGGTGAGCATGAGGAGGCAGCTCTCGATGTCGAGCTCGAAGAGGCGGTCGTCATCGAAGGTCGGCCACAGCGCTTCCTGCTTGCGCTCGACGAGGAGCTGCGCGCCGAACCTCGCCTTCACCGCCGGATCGGTGACCTCGCGCGCAACGCCCGAGACGGAGAAGCCGTCGTCGTGGCGGGGCGGGGCGAACGTCTCGCTGTGCAGGGAGTAGCGCCCGTCTCGCAGCAGATCCCGCTGCTTTGGGCCGTCGACGATGAGCACGAGAAGGCCGTCGTTGCCCACTGCCGGGCAGACGGGATGCACGCGCGGCCCGCCATCAGGGCGCACCGTGGCCAGGAATCCAAGACCGAGATCCCACTGGTAGAGGTGCGACCGCCCGATCTCGGCGAGTGCGGGGGCGGCGGCGGCGAAGGCTGTCCAAGATGCCATCGGCGCAGCATGCACGACGGGAATTCAGCGTGCTCGCAGTAGTCCTCTACGGGGCGAACGTCCGGGCCGCCGCGCCTGGCACGAGGTCGGGACGGACGACACCGATCGGGTCGCGGAGGTCGTCGATGTAGCCCAGTGCGTACGCGCCCTTGCCGTAACCCATGAGACGAAGGAGATCCTCGTCGAGGT
>JAYUDU010000185.1:0-5488 GCA_043739605.1 Acidimicrobiales bacterium
GTGGCCGACATCTCCGGCTCCGTCGCGGCGTTCGCCCGCTTCACGTTGATGCTCGTGTATGCCATCAGCGGCCAGTTCTCGAAGGTGCGGTCGTTCGTCTTCATCGATGGCATCGACGAAGTCACCTCGTACTTCGAGGGTACGGAAGACGTCACCGAGGCCGTGCACCGCATCAACACAGAGGCAGATGTGGTGTGGGTCGATGGCCACTCCGACTACGGCCACGCCTTCGAGGTGTTCTGGCAGCGTTGGGGTAAAGAGGTCGGCCCCAAGACCACGGTCCTGTTCCTCGGCGACGCTCGGAACAACTACCACCAGGCCAACGCGTGGGTGGTGAAGGAGACCCAGAAGCGGGCTCGCCACGTCTACTGGCTCAACCCGGAGCCGCGCTCGTATTGGGACACCGGCGACTCCATCGTGAGCGAGTACGCCGCCCACACCGACGGTGCCTACGAGTGCCGCAACCTGCGCCAGCTCGAACGCTTCGTCGACCTGTTGTCGTAGCCGGTCGCCCCGCGTGACCGCCGCGGCATGAGCCCACCCCAAGGCCCAACGACGATCGTCCTCGTTCGACACGGGGAGTCCAACGTGACCGTCGACCAGGTGGTCGGTGGGCCAAGGAGTTGTACGGGACTCTCGTCGCTCGGCGTGCGCCAGGCGGAGGCCTTGCGGGCGCGCCTCCACGGCTCTGGCCGGTTGCGGTCGGCCGACGTGCTGTTGTCCTCGACGATGCGGCGCGCCGTGCAGACGGCCGAGGTCATCCAGCCAGCCGTCGGCGACGGGAGCCTCGACATCGAGCAGCGCGACGACCTCTGCGAGATCTTCCCCGGCGAGGGCGATGGGCTGTCCTGGGCCGACTTCTCCGCTCGCTATGGCAGCCCGCGCTGGGACCTCGACCCGACGACGCCGATGTCGCCGGGCGGCGAGTCCCTGGTGTCGTTCCGCGCTCGTGTCGGGCGGGGCCTTGATGCCGTGGTTGCGGACTTCGCCGGCAAGCACATCGTCATAGCGTGCCACGGCGGAGTGGTCGTCAACTCGTTCGTCCACCTTGGCTTGGTGGAGGCGGGCATCGATGCCCACCCGATCATCACCGTCACCAACACGAGCATGACGACGTGGCGCCGCCCGGCCGAAGGTGGCCGATGGCGGCTGCTCGCGGCCAACGACGCAGCCCACCTGGACGGCCTTCTTCCCTGAGCCCCGACCTCGATCGGCCCCTTGTGCCCGTCGAGAGCATGTTCTGGCCTTTCATCCATTACCTCGGCCCCCCTGCTTCGGCCGAGCGAGCCTCGTGGGAGCAGTTCCTCCGGCTGCCCGACCTCCAAGACGGCCGCCGAGCACGCGCCCTGATCAACGGCGAGGTCCTCTACGTGGCTCCTCCCTCCTGAGCGCACGGCTACATCTGCGCGCGCCTCCTGCATGCGCTCACCGCATGGTCTGATGCCGAGGCCGGCAGGGGCATCGCGGTGTGTCGGAGGCACTCGTGCGGGTCGGTAGCCGTCCCCTCGGATACACCGGCGATGTCGGCTGGTTCCCCGAGGCGCAGGTGTCGTTCGATGCCGGCTTGCTCACCACGACCGGTGTGCCTGCCATCGTCGCTGAGGTGTGGTCACCCTCGAACTGGGCTGGCGAGCAGGCGCGCGAGCAGCGCGACTGCGCGAGTGCCGGCGTCGCAGAGCTGTGGGGCGTGCACTCAGCGCACCAGGTCGTCGTACGGATGACGCAACCGACGAGGGCGGCCTACGGACGCATCGTCGAGATCCCTGCTGGCAGGGTGCTGGCATCGCCGCTGCTCGATGGCTTCCGCCTCGACGTATCGACGCTGTTTCGCCGCTGCATGCGTCGCCCGAGCGCGGCCACGGCCCCGCCGCACAACGCCGTCGCCCCGCGGTGGACGTCAGCCGATGTGGGCCAGCGACTTCGCGATCGCCTCTGTCACGTCGTCCGGCGAGCCCGCGGCGGCGATGGTGTGGAGGATGCCGCGCTCACCGTAGAAGTCGAGCAGCGGCTGGGTCTCGGAGTGGTAGATCTCCAGGCGCCGCTTGATGATCTTGGGGTCGGCGTCGTCGGAGCGGCCCTCGCCGGCACGGGCGGCGATGCGCCGCACGACCTCGTCGTCATCGACGGCGAGGTGCACGACGGCGTCCGCCGTGATGCCGATTGGCTTGGCGATCTCGTACGCGGCCTCGGCCTGGGTGAGCGAGCGGGGGAAGCCGTCAAGCACATACCCACCCGCTTCTACCGCGGCGATGACCTCGGGTTGCAGCAGGTCGATGAGGACTTCGTCCGGAACGAGCTCGCCTCGCGAGACGAAGCCCTGCACCGTCACCCCGAGTGGGGTACCGGTTGCGATGTGGTGGCGGAGGATGTCGCCGGAGGAGATGTGCGCGATGTCGTAGCGCTCGGCCAGCACCACGCCTTGCGTGCCCTTGCCCGAACCTGGAGCGCCGAGGAGGATCATCTTCACGGTCTGGACCGTAGATCGGCGGGGGCGTGAACGCGTGCCTCCCTGAGGCTGCAAGAATGGCCGGCGTGCCGATGCGTGAAGAGTGCAAGCACTTCCAGAGCCGTACCTACGCGTCCGGCGACACCGCGCGCTTCTGTTCGCTCGACATGGCACCAGAGGCGCCGTGGCGGTGTCCGGCAGACTGCGCCCGGTATGAGCGACGCATGGTCGACGTCGCGTTCCAGCGCGGTTCGCTCGTCTCGCCGGCTGCACCTGAGGAACCCCCGCCGGGCACAGACATCGCTTCGCTGCTCGACCAAGCCGAGGACATCATCAACTCCGCCGGTCCCATCATCATCGCCGAGGTCGAGCGCGAGCGTGAGACCGCCCGACGTGCCGCGAACCGGCCACCGCCGAAGTGGCAGTTCTGGAAGCGCAACCGGGGGTAGGCCCCGCTTCGCCAAAACGCAGGGTTAGGGTCGAGTCGTGGCGCTTCCCAAGGTGTTCGGCATCGAGACGGAGTACGGCATCCGTCACGTTGGCGTGCCCGATCCGAACCCCATCACGGCATCGAGCGTCCTCATCAACGCCTACCTGCAGGAGGTGGCTCGTCGGGATGGGCCGCCCGTCCCGACCGAGCGCATCGGCTGGGACTTCGAGGACGAGCACCCTGGCAACGACGCTCGGGGCTACGCCCGGGGCATGACGTCGATGCCGCCGGAGGTGGAGACCAACTTGGTCAACGCCGTGCTCACCAACGGCGCTCGCTACTACGTCGACCACGCGCACCCCGAGTACAGCTCGCCGGAGTGCTCCTCGCCGTATGACGTCGTCCGCTGGGATCGAGCCGGCGAGCAGATCCTCCTCGAGTCGATGACGGCCGCCAACCGGTCGCTGCCCCCCGGCCAGGAGATCGTCGTCTACAAGAACAACTCCGACCGCAAGGGCAACAGCTACGGCACGCATGAGAACTACCTCATGGACCGAAACGTGCCGTTCGCAGAGGTCGTCAAGCATGTGTTGCCATTCTTCGTCACGAGGCAGCTGTGGACGGGTGCCGGCAAGGTGGGAACGGAGGCGCCGACGACGGGCGGCGTCGAGGTGACCTTTCAGCTGACGCAGCGTGCGGACTTCTTCGAAGAGGAGGTTGGCCTGGAGACGACGTTGAAGCGTCCGATCGTCAACACCAGAGATGAGCCGCACTGCGACGCGTCGAAGTACCGCAGGCTGCACGTCATCATCGGCGACGCCAACGTGTCAGAGGTGCAGACGTTCCTCAAGATCGGCGCCACCGGCCTGGTGCTGTGCATGATCGAAGACGGCTGGTTCGGTGGGCGGGACTTCGTGCCCGCGGCACCGATCGCCACCCTGCGCCAGATCTCCTACGACCTGACGCTCTCTAAGTCCTTCGAGCTGCGCAGCGGCGGCACCACCACCGCGATGGCGGTGCAGTGGGAGTACTTCGAGCTGGCCCGCAAGTGGGTGGACGACCGGGGCGGAGAGGCCATCGGCGGCGAGCAGGTGGCCTCCGACGTGCTGGTGCGGTGGGAGCAGATCCTCACCGCCCTCGAGACCGACCCGGCCTCGTTGTCCACCCAGCTGGACTGGGTCGCCAAGAAGAAGCTGGTCGATGCCTACCGTGACCGTGACGACCTCGACTGGCACCACCCGAAGCTGGCCCAGGTCGATCTCACCTACCACGATCTTCGACCAGAGAAGGGCCTCGCTCGGCGTCTTGGACTTGAGACGCTCGTGCCCCTCGCTGAGGTCATGTCGGCCGTCACCAGCGCGCCGCCGACGACGCGCGCCTGGTTCCGAGGTCAGTGCCTGGCCCGATACGGCCATCAGATCGCGGCGGCCAACTGGGACTCGATCGTGTTCGACGTGGCCGGCCAGCCACTCAAGCGTGTCCCGATGATGGAGCCCCTGCGCGGCACTGAGGCCATCACCAAGGCGCTGCTGGATGCCTGCCCGACGGCGACAGACCTCCTGGCCAAGCTCGGGGCCTGATCCCGAGTCCGCTGAGGCGGGTGGGTCGCTCGGACCGTCGGCGGGTGGTGGTCGGCGTGGGGTGCGCGGAGGCACTAGACCGGAGCCTCAGCGGTCGATGGGACCGGACAAGAACATGGCCGCGATGCGACCGAAACCCCCCAGGAGGTGAAGAGATGGCAGGACAGGAGCAGGTGCGCAAGACGTCGACCAAGACCGAAGCGGTCGTGGTCGAAGACGTCACCGTCGACACCAAGAAGGGCGAAGACCTGAAGGCCGAGATTGACGACCTTCTGGACGAGATCGACGAGGTTCTCGAGACCAACGCCGAGGACTTCGTCAAGAGCTACGTGCAAAAGGGTGGCGAATAGTCGGTCATGTCGGTGCACATGTTTCGCTCGACCGACGACCCGGGGCCCAGCTTCACTGGGCTGCTCCGCGCCCTCGGCCACGACCCGTTCGCCCCGCTCGGTGGTGACGCGGCCGTGCCGTCTCGCGCCGCGGAACTGGACCGTCACGCCACCACGATCGTCGCGCTCACCTACGCGGACGGGGTCATCATGGCCGCAGACCGTCGCGCCACGGCTGGCAACGTCATCGCGCAGCGCGACGTGCAGAAGTTGCACGCCGCCGACCGCCACTCCGGCATCGCCATCGCAGGCTCTGCCGGCTTCGGCCTCGAGCTCATCCGGCTGTTCCAGCTGCAGTTGGAGCACTACGAGAAGTCTGAGGGCACCACGCTCTCCCTCGAGGGCAAGGCCAACCAGTTGGCGGGCATGGTGCGCAACCACCTGAGCCTGGCGATGCAGGGCTTCGTCGTGGTGCCGCTGTTCGCGGGGTACGACATCCGTCGCAGCCAGGGTCGGATCTTCACCTACGACGCTACCGGCGGCCGCTACGAGGAGATCGACTACCACGCAGACGGGTCGGGCGGCCGCGACGCGCGCACCACGGTGAAGCTCGGCTGGACGCCCAACATGGATCGCGCCACCGGCATCGAGCTGGCGGTCCAAGGGCTGTACGAGGCCGCAGACGAAGACTCTGCGACGGGCG
>JAYUDU010000186.1:0-2027 GCA_043739605.1 Acidimicrobiales bacterium
TGGCGGTCGTGACGTGGTCGGCCAACGTTGCCGTGCCGTACACCTCCGGCTGGCGGGTACCGAGGAGCGACAGGTTGGGGCCGGACAGCAGCAACAGGATCGGCTGGGTCATGGGGCCGAGCCTTCCACCGCATCGGTCGGCGCCGCACCGGATGTCGCCGGGAGGAATGCTTCGGCGAGCACGGACCGAACGACGGCGGGGTCGACGCCGGGGACGACCTCGCAGCCGCGGGGGCCGTCGAGGATGAACACCAGACCGTCGACGGCCTTCTTGTCCTTGGCCATCAAAGCGACGAGGCGATCGACGGCGTGGGTGGCGGGGATGTCGAGCGGAAGGTCGTAGGCCGCGTTGAGGGCACGGTGCTGCGCGACTCTGTCCGCGTCGATGCGGCCCATCCTGTGCGCGAGGCGTGCCGCGAACACCAGGCCGATGGCGACCGCCTCGCCGTGAGTGAGGGCATGATTGCCGTCGATCTCTAGGGCGTGGGCGAGGGTGTGGCCGTAGTTGAGGAGCGCCCGCCGTCCGAGCGCTCCACCCTCCCCCACGCCCTCGCGCTCGTCTTGGGCGACGACCGCCGCCTTGAGTCGCACGCATGCCGCAACCGCCTCCTCCAGCGGCAGGTCACGCAGTCCGTCGACGCCGAGCCATGCGTACTTGGCCATCTCGCCGCGACCGCTGCGAAGCTCGCGGGGCGGGAGGGTGTCGAGGGCTTCGAGGTCGCAGAGCACTGCGCTCGGCTGCCAGAACGCACCGATGAGGTTCTTGCCGCCCACCGAATCGCCAGCAGCCGCAAGGTTGACGCCGGTCTTTCCTCCGATGGCGGCGTCGACCATGCCAAGCAGGGAGGTGGCGATGTGCACCACGGGGATGCCGCGATGGAACACCGCGGCCGCAAACCCTGCGACGTCGGTGACGAGGCCGCCACCGACCCCGATGACGCAATCGCGGCGGGTGAGGCCGAGGTCGGCGAACCGCCGGCAGAGACCTTCAATGGTGCCGAGGTGCTTGTGCTCTTCGCCGTCGCCGATGGTGATGACGGTGTGCTCGACGCCGGGGTCCACATCAAGGGCGATGCCCTCTTGGGTGATGACGACCGCACGACGGACGCCTCGCGGCAGCACCTCCCGCAGCCGATGACGGGCGCCACGGCCGACGACGACGGGATAGCCGCGACCATCGGCGAGAGGGACCTCAAGATCGATCACGGCCGCCTCCTCACCACAGACTCACCGACAGCGGCTACGACCGCGGCGGCGACCTCGTCGATGCTGTGGCCGTCGGTGTCGACCACCGAGGTCGCAGCCGCTTCATAGAGATGGCTCCGCTGTGCCAGCAGCCGTGCCACCGCTGCGGCGGGGTCGGGTTGCAGCATCGGGCGTCCGGCCCCGACGCCCACCCGTCCAAGAATCTCGGCAGCCGACGTGCGCAGGTAGGCGACGGCGAGACCTCCGGTCAGCTCGGCCGACAGCTCTGTTCGCACCTCTGCGCTGGTGATGGCGCCGCCCCCCAAGGCAACCACCGCGTCGCCGGGAGCGACGAGCGCGTCGTGCACCGCGGCCACCTCGTGACGGCGAAAGCCCGCTTCGCCGTCTCTGGCGAACAGCTCTGGGATGGTCATGCCGGCGCGGGTGCGAATGAGCTGGTCGGTGTCGACCACCTGCCATCCGAGCAGACGGGCAACGGAGCGCGCCGTTGCGCTCTTACCTGAGCCCATCATCCCGACGAGGACGATCTTCATGCGATGGCACCCATCAGGGCGTGGGCACGATGCCGCCGACCGGGCCAGCGGCGAGCGCGGCGAGGTAGGCGTCGCGGTTGCGGATGACCTCGTCGACGGAGTCGCCGCCGAACTTGCGGAGCAGCTCGTTCGCCAACACCAGGGCCACCATCGTCTCCGCTACGACGCCCATGGCCGGCACTGCGGTGACGTCAGTGCGCTCCTTGAAGCTGACCGTCGCCTCCTTGGTGGCGGTGTCGACGGTGGCCAGCGTCGGCCTGTTCAGCGTGGCGAGCGGCTTCATCGCCA
>JAYUDU010000187.1:0-2022 GCA_043739605.1 Acidimicrobiales bacterium
GCGGCTCTGGTAAGTCCACGCTGCTCCAGCTGCTCGGGGGTCTCGACACCGCGTCGTCCGGCGAGGTGTCCCTCGACGGCCGCGATCTTGGGCGGCTCGGCGGGGCGGCGCTGACCGACGTCCGGTGCAAGGAGATCGGCTTCGTCTTCCAATCGTTCAACCTCATCCCCACGCTCAGTGCGGCCGAGAACGTCGAGGCGGCCATGGTCCCCCTCGGCGGCGATCGTCGCACCCGGCGGCTGCGGGCGGTCGAGCTGTTGACGCGTGTGGGTTTGGGCAACAGAGCAGACCACCTCCCGTCGACGATGTCGGGGGGCGAGCAGCAGCGCGTCGCCATCGCCAGAGCGCTGGCGAACCAGCCCCGGGTCCTGCTGGCCGACGAGCCGACCGGCAACCTGGACTCTGCGACGTCTGACGAGGTCGTCGGCGTGCTGCGCACGTTGTCGCAAGCCTCCGGCGTGACCGTCGTGCTGGTCACCCATGCACCCGAGGTGGCGGCCGTCGCACCTCGCCGCATCCGCGTCAAGGACGGGAAGATCCTCAGCGACAGCGCAGACGAGGCGGCGGCGTTCGCTCCCGCCTGAGCGCGGGCCGGCCTTGCGCCGGGCATGTGTGCCGTCTCCGCGGCGTTGGTGTGCGGTGATGTCTCCCGTGCTGTCCGTGCTCGACCTTGCTCCCGTCACCGAGGGGTCGACTCCGGCCGACGCATTGCGGCGATCGACCGAGCTGATCAGGCATGTGGAGCGGCTCGGCTACCACCGCCATTGGGTCGCAGAGCACCACAACATGCCCGGCATCGCCAGCTCGTCGCCGCCGGTGCTCATCGCTCATCTGGCCGCCTCGACGTCAACGATCCGCGTCGGTGCTGGCGGAGTGATGCTGCCGAACCACGCATCGCTGGTGGTCGCAGAGCAGTTCGGCATGCTGGAGGCGCTGCACCCTGGTCGCATCGACCTCGGCATCGGCAGAGCGCCCGGCACCGACATGGTCACCGCGGCCGCCCTGCGCCGCTCCACCAACCCCGCCGACATCGAGGACAGCTTCCCGACCCAGCTGCGCGAGCTTCTCGACTACTTCCAAGGCGCAAACCCTCGGATCACCGCGGTGCCTGCGCAGGGCTATCAACCGGCGCTGTGGATGCTCGGTTCAAGTGACTACAGCGCCCAGGTCGCTGGATACCTCGGCGTTCCCTTCTGCCATGCTCACCACTTCTCAGCAAATGGCACCGATGCTGCGGTGGCCGCCTACCGTGCAGCCTTCCGCCCATCTGAGGTACTCGACACCCCGTATGTCGCCCTTGGGGTGCCGGTCATCTGTGCGCCGACCAACGATGAAGCCACCTTCCTCTCCGGCTCTTCGATGCTCAACTACGTGCGGTTCCGCCAGGGTCAGCGGACCTTGCTGCCTTCGCCCGAAGATGCGGCGGCACGCACGTTCACGCCGATGGAGAAGGAGCTGACCCGTGGCTGGCGCGCGCCGCTCATCATGGGCGACCCATCCGAGGTGCGGGACGGTCTTGAGGCCCTCGCGACGCGGACGGGCGCAGACGAGCTGCTGCTCACCACGTCGATCCACGGCCACGCAGAGCGCATGCGGTCGTACGAACTCGTCGCAGAGGCGTTCTCCATGGCGTCGCCGGCGGCGGTAATCTCGCTCGTCGGGTAGTGGTTTCTCCGACAAGTTCGTCGGTCGCGTGTCTTGGCCACCTCCATCGAATTCAGGCCGGTCGTCGAGGTCCCACCGCTTTCGCACCCGAAGCGCACGAACGCGGTGGAACCTCCGGCTCGATGCCCGCATCCGGTGGACCCCTCCTCCCGCGTCTTCCGTGACAAGCTCTCGCCAAGCACGCTTTCCGCCGACGCGTTCCACCGTGTTCGTCCTCTCGGACCGGTCGACGAACCTCGACGCCGACGCCGCAGCTCGGCGAATGGTCGATCAGTCTTCGCCGTCGGGGTCGGGGGGGTCCATCGCCATGACATGCACGAGGTCGATGCGGTTGCCGGCCATCGACCGCACCGTGAG
>JAYUDU010000188.1:0-2022 GCA_043739605.1 Acidimicrobiales bacterium
GGTGGGGCGAGGAACCGCCGTACCACCACGACACCTTCGTCCTCACGAACCACGCCCGCGATCCGTTGCCGATGGCGGGTGGCACCACGTTCCACTTCGTGACCGGTGGCATCCACGAGGCGCTCGAGCGAGCGAGCGACGCAGCCGCCGGCCAGGACGTGAAGGTTGCCGGCGGCGCGTCGACCATCTGCCAGTACGCGGCCGCAGGCCTGCTCGATGAGGTCCGCCTCGTCATCGTTCCCGTGCTGCTCGGCCGGGGCGAGCACCTCTTCTCCAGCGGCGCGTTCGCCGGCTACGAGTGCCTCGAGCACACCGCCTCCTCCGCCGTCACCCACATCCGCCTCACCCGTCGAGACTGAGGCCGGCTGTCGGCGCTTCGTCGTGGTGGAGCCGGCGGCGGCGGGCGCGCCCACGATGGCCACCGGGAATTCGCTCGACGGAGCCCCGACATGAACGTATCTTCGTTGCATCGATGCTCACGGAAGGAGCGTCGATTCGGTGCGCAGTAGAGGAGTCAGGTCATCCTTGCTGGCCTCATAAGCCAGATATCGTGGGTTCAAATCCCACCTGCGCCACCACGATCTGACGTCACCACCTGCGCCACCACGATCTGACGTCACCGCCTGCGGCGGCGGCGCTGTTGCCGTCGGCGGTCCGAAGGGCTCATCACGCGCATCACCGGCAACGGCGCCCGCCTCGGCAGCAGCGACGATGTGCGGCGCGTCGCCCGCTTCGCGACCAGAACGATGCCGAACATCGCACCGCCATCCTCCGCGGCTCCGATGCGGGCCAGCACCGCCCGGAGCGAGATCCATCCGACCGCGATGACCACCGCCGCGACGGACCACGCCAACGAGCCAGCCGTCCGGCCGCCAACCGTCATGGCAACCGCCACCGCCGCCACACCAGGGCCGACCATCGCTCGTAGCGCGACGGTGAGAAGTGCGGCCTCCGGAGCGAGCATGAGCGCCAGCATCAGATTCGTCGGACTGAGGGGCCCGAGCACCAGCGTCCACAGCACACCGGCGAGGCCGGCAACGGCGGACGCCACCAGGCTCGGGATGAGCAACGCGTGCCCCGCGACGGCGAGGCCAACCGCCGACGGCGCGGTGAGGACAACGCACGTCACCACCGCGAACGCCGCGCCAGTGAGGAGAAGGCGTGCCGGCCGCACCGGCGCGAGGCTCATCAGCGTCGGCTTGTCGAGGTCCTGGCACAGGCCCTCGCTCGCCACCAGTCCCGAGAAGAGCATGCACGGCAGGGCCAGGAGAGCCCTCGCTTCATGCCCGTGCGTGGCCCAGACGAGCGCCACAGCTGTCACGCCGTGCGCGACCGCGATGGAAGCGAGCCGCGCCGGACCCCGGGACCAGATCACCACCAGTTCACGCCGCGCCAGCGCCCGGGTCACGCCCCGACGGGGGTGGCCACGAGGCAGCCGATGCCTGACGTATCGCCTCCGAAGCGCTCGGTCCGCGAGCATCACGCCGCGCAGGTCTTGTGTCAACGCTGCCAGCCGCATGGCGCCAACCAGCCGCGCGATGTCCACCATGCCACCGAAGTCCGTCCGTTGCGCGGCGGCGCGGCCGGCCAACGTGATGCACGTGCCGGCGAGCACGCCTGCCGTTGCGACGAGCGTGATCTGGCCGAGGCCATCCGCCGCAGTTGCGCCCGTCAATGCCGGCATCGAACGCGCTGCGACGAGCCCAGTCACGGCCACCCAAACCAGACTGCGAACCAGGTGTTGACGACGAGGGATGGCGCAGCGCGAGGCCTCGATCGACGCACCGATCATGGCGAACGAGACGACAGATGCCGCCATCTGGCCGAGTCCGACGTTGCGCGCCGCACCCTCAAACGCCAGCGCGAGCCCAACGATCCCGGCGATCGCCGCGGCCCATCCAAGCCGGGACCGCTGCAGCACGACCACCACCGCCGAGGTGTCGAACGGACCGAGCGCGATGAGGTGGATGTCGGTCTCATCCAGCGGTGCGGGAGGGCCACCGGCCCGCAGGGAGCGCGCCG
>JAYUDU010000189.1:0-2018 GCA_043739605.1 Acidimicrobiales bacterium
GCCGGCGGTGATCCGAGCGCCGGTGTCGCCGGGGCCGCGCACATCACCGGCCCGCAGCGCCTCGATGAGGCGCGGCCGCAGTGCGGCCACGACATCCCATTGGCGGCGAGGCGCCACCTTCACCACCACGCGAATCGTCTGGCGCAGCTCGCTCATCGCAGCGAGGACCCGAATGTCGACAGGCCCGAGGATGACCGACGCCCATTGGTCGTCAGCGACGAAGCCAGCCACCTCTGCTTCGACGATCGCCGCAGCGACGGCGAGGTCGCCGGCGTAGCCGACGCCGACGTCGAGGGTGGCAAGCGACCACTCCATGGTGAGGTTGGCGACGTGGCGGATCTCGCCGTTCGGCACGAAGTGCACGGCACCATCAGCGGAGCGGACGCGAGTGACGCGCAGGTTGAAGTCCTCGACCGTGCCGGTGCACCCCGCCAACGTGACGACGTCGCCGACACCCATCTGGTCCTCGACGAGGATGCAGAAACCGCTGACGACATCGCGCACGAAGCTCTGCGTGCCGAACCCGATCGCCACGGTCGCCACCGATGCACCGGCGATGAGCGGGGCCAGGTTGACGCCGAGCTCATCGAGCACGAGCAGCGCGACGATGCCCAGGACGACGAAGCGAACGAACGCGCCGACGACCTGGGCGAGGGTGTCGGCGCGCAGTTCGACGCGCTGGGTGACCAGGACGGTGCGGGCTGCCTGTCGCCGGCCGACGGACCGCAGCGACTTCCCGATGATTCGGGTCGTGACCCGCGCCACGATCATGCCGCCGACGAGGATGAGCGCGCAGCGCAGGGGCGTGACGAGGCCGACCTGCACCGACTCTGCTTGGAACGTCGAACCACCGAGCTTGCGGACGAGGGCGTACAGGTAGCCGTGGTCCACAGTGCGTCCAGCCTCGCGGCTGGCGGTGCGCAGGTGTCGGACCCTCGCCCGGCACGAGGATCCGGGCGGGCGCGGCGAACCTCAGCCGTTCGGCGCGACCAGGATCTTGCAGTGCGCCTCGGGGTCGGCAAGGGCGTCGAAGGCGCCGGCAACGCCGTCGATGCCAACCGTGCCCGTGATGAGCGGCGCGACGTCGAGGCGACCTTCGGCAATCTCGATGAGCGTCGGCGCGAACTCGGTGAACGGGTCGTACCCCAGCACGAACTTCAGCTCGAGCTCCTTGTTGATGCCGACGATCGGGAGGATCGTGTCGTTCTCCATGCAGACGCCGACGACCGTGATGACCGAGCCCTTCGGGGCATCGCGCATGATCTGGTTGATCATCCCAGGGATGCCGACCGCTTCGTACAGGAACAGCCGGCCCTTGCTGCCGGTGACCTCGCGCCACAAGTCGATACCCGGCTGCTCGCGCGGGTCGGTGACGTGGGTTGCCCCCATCGTCGTGGCCAGTGCCCGACGGGCGGATGACAGGTCGGTGGCGATGATCGTCTCGATGCCCTTCGCCTTGAGCGCGGCGATGACCGACAGCCCGACGGGTCCACAGCCGATGACCAGCGCGGCGGCGCCCGCCGCGATGCCGCTCTTGTTGACGCCGTGCAGGCCGACCGCCATCGGCTCGGTCAGCGCCGCCAACTTGGGGTCGAGACCGTTCGGAACCCGCTGCAGCAGGAACGGCGACAACACCATGGCCTCGCCGTAGCCACCGGGATACTCGTTCGAGAACCCCAGCGCCGCCATGTTCGGCTGCTCAAGCGTCCCACCGAGGAACAGCACGGGCACCGACGTGGCGATGGTCCCGATGGCGATGCCTTCGACGCCTGCCCCCAGCTCCATCACCTCAACGGTGAACTCGTGACCCATGACGATGTCGCGGTCGAGGTCAGGCGCAAACATGCTGTCCGTCTCGTCGCCCATGGCAACCATCTCACGACCGTGCTTGCGGAAGTGCAGGTCGGACCCGCAGATCCCGCAGGCGAGGGTCTTGACCAGCACCTGGCCTGGGGCGGGGCTCGGGTCCGCGACCTCGTCCTCGACGATCTGGCCACCTCTCAGCACGGCTGCACGCA
>JAYUDU010000190.1:0-2014 GCA_043739605.1 Acidimicrobiales bacterium
CGGCCCAGCTCGTCGCGTCGCCAGCAGTGCCGCCCGTGGGCCCGACGCCCTGCGCGCCGCTGGTCTGGGCTCCGCCGGTACCGGCGAGGGTGCCGAGGATGCCGCCGGTGATGGCTCCGCCGACGCCGCCGACCCCGCCCGCCACCTGGCTGAGCGGGCCCATGACCTCTTGGATCACTGCGCGCACCTCAGCGTCGAACCCGCCGGTGATGCGCCGAAACTCGTGCACCGCCTTGCCGAGGCCCTGCGCAGCCTTGGGCAACTGCTCTGGGCCCAGCAGGATCAGCATGACCAACAGCACCAGCATGACTTCGGGAACACCAACGCTGCCCATCAGCGAGGCACCTTACCGGTCGAGGAGGCTGCGTTGCCCCTCGGGTCACTGAGCCGCCCGAAGGAACCGACGCAGAGGACGTGCGTCACGCTCCCCGCGACGTCTCCTCTGTCAGCAGGGTGAACAGGTCTGGCTCCTGCAACAAGAAGTGAAACTCGAGCACATCGTCGTAGGTGATGGGGTCGCCTGCGTGCAGCTCGTTCAGCTCGGCTGGCATCCGCCACAGCTCAAGGCGCACGCCAGATGACACCAACAGGTCGACGATGCGGGCCTCCGCGGCCTTCGAGACGCGGGTCGCGCAGGTCGGACAGAGGAACGAATATGCCCCGTCGTTGGTGTCGGCGCACACCTGCACCGTCACGTCGCGGGTGGTCAGCTCCACATCGCCGCAGGTCGGGCAGCTCGCTCGGATGGTCGCCACGTCGCCATAGTTCGGCCGCCGAATGGCTTCGGTTGAGTCGAACATCGCCAAAGTTCAAAGATCGGGTCGACCGACCTAGGTTGGGGTCGTGGCTGCACTGCGCTCGCCCGCCGTCGGCTTCGCTCACCGGGGAGCCCGTGACCGCACCCGGGAGAACACCCTCGACGCCTTTGCTGTCGCTCTGTCCTTGGGAGCGACCGGCCTCGAGTCGGATGTGTGGCGCACGTCAGACGGTGAGGTCGTCCTCGACCACGACGGAATCGTCCGCTCTGGGCTGCGCCGCCGCAAGATCTCCGAGGTCCGCCGCGTCGCGTTACCCAGCCATATGCCGACGCTCGCGGAGCTGTACGACGCGTGCGGAACCGGCTTCGACCTGTCGCTCGACGTCAAGGACCCGGCGGCGGCGGCGGGTGTCGTGGCGACGGCCCGCTCCGCCGGCGGCGACGCCCTCGGTCGACTGTGGCTCTGCTCGCCGTCGTGGGAGTGCGCTGCGACATGGCGGAGCCTCGATGACACCATCCGCCTGGTCGACTCCACCCGCCTCGCAAAGATCAAGGAGGGCCCAGAACGGCGCGCCGCTCGCCTCGCCGAGACCGGTATCGATGCGCTCAACATGCACCACACCGACTGGACGGCCGGGCTCGTCGCCCTTTGCCACCGGTTCGAGCGCTTCGCCCTCGGGTGGGACGCCCAGTTCGACCGAATCCTCGTGTCGCTCCTCGCAATGGGCATCGACGGCGTCTTCAGCGACCACCCCGACCTCATGATGGCCGCCATAGACGCCCATCAGCGGTAGTACGGCCGCGCGGACCATGCTTGGGCGAGGGCGAGTCATGGAGGAGACCGGAGGAGGGCGGACGGGTTCCACCGGATTCGCCTCCGTCCGGAGGTTCCACTGTGTTCGTGCGCTTCGGGTGCGAAGGTGGTGAGACCTCGCCCGCGTCCTGCCCAGGACGCAAAAGCACCGTCGTGACCGCCCCCCGTCGCAGACCATGCGTATGCGTCCTCGCGACGCCGGCAACCAGCCAGATGGACCGACCACCGGGTTCTTGCGAAGCCCGTGCGCGTGCTGCTCTGCCCGACAGAGCACCTGAACGAGGGCGCCGCGTAGCAGCAATCGTGAGGAGGCGCGCAGCAGAACAGCGCGCCTCAGCAACGGCGAAGTTGACGAAAGGCGCCCCCGCGCGCCGGAGGTCACCGGCGGCCCGAAGCGAAGCAAGGAACAGCCAGCCGGACAAGCCGGCGCAGCCGTGCCGGTG
>JAYUDU010000191.1:0-5456 GCA_043739605.1 Acidimicrobiales bacterium
GCCTTCAACCAGAAGTGCACGATGCCGTACCCGGCCTGACCGCCGCTGCCGTGCGAACCCCAGTCCGCTTCGCCATTTGCCTTCACCCACTGTTCGTGAGCGACGCCGAGCTTGGCGCACTTTGCAGGGTCATCGCGGCCCGCGAACTGGAAGTAGCACGCCGTCGACAGTCCCTGGACGCCGCTCCATGAGCCGCCCTGGAGGGCAAGCGCGGTGTCGCCATCATGGGCGAAGTTGGCGAACGCGTACTTCCACGGGCACGCCGGCGTCGGCTGGGTGTTGGTCGCCGGTTTGCACTCCGACACCTCGCGGCTGGTGGTGATGGGGTCCTGGGCGGGGACGAAGATCTCAACTCCGGCGTTGCGCAGCTCTGCAAGCTGCACCGAGTACGCGGTCTGGTCCGTTGGCTTCATCACGGTGATCGTCTTGACGAGGTTGAGGCCATTGCGGCTGAGCGCCGTGCCGAACGTCGCAACCGCCGGTGCGATGAACTCAGAATCGAGCTGGCTGACCCCGACCTTGGTCAGGCCGAAGTACTGGGAGCCTTGACGCTTGGATTCCTTGCCGAGGAATGCCGCCAGCTGAATGAACATCGAGTCGTACGACGCGCTGGATTGGAACATGCCGATGTCCTTGAACGCCTTCTCAGACCCGCCGGCCGCGATGTATGGCACGCCGCGCTTCTTGGCCTCCGCGGCGAACACTGCGACCTGGTCGACGCCAAGGGTGCCCGACGCGAAGAACGGCTTGTAGTCGTCGATCGCAGCCTTCGACGCCGTGGTGGCGCCCTGCACGGTGTAGGTGTCGTCGTAGACCTGGTTGACGATCGTGCGTCCGTTGACGCCGCCAGCGTCGTTGATGGCCTTGAGATAGATGACGACGCCTGCGAGCGGGTCGGCGGCGAGGTTGACCGGCGCGCCCCCGAACGTCTTCGGTGCGTGGAGTGCCCACTTGATCTCGGTTGCCGAGACGCCCTGTCGGTCACCCGGCTCGACCGGGGTGCCGGGCTTGGTCGTCGGGGCGCCAGGAGTGGTGCCCGTCTGACCGGCGCGTCCGGGCGTGCTGCGGGTGGCGCCTGGCGTTCCGTTGGGGCCGGCGACGAAGGGGATCTGGTTGCCGTTGGCGTCGATGGTCGGGGCTCCGGCGACGCCGCCGATGTCGGTGGCGGAGTCGGGGGTCGTCAGACCGGTGACCGGGTCGACGGTGGTGGCGTTCGTGCGCGAGCCGGCTGCGGTCGACACCTTGTTGGACGTCGAGCCGCCGTCGTCTCTGGCTACGCCGATGGCCCCGACGATCCCAACGAGGAGCAGGGCCACCACCGAGACGGACAGCCCGGCGACGAATCCCACAAGCCCTGGCCCAGGCTTGCGAGCAGACTGAAGGTCTTCGGTGATGCTCAAGGTCGTGTTCCCGCCGTTCACGCACACCCCTCCACCGGGGAATGCAACACCGAACCTAGCAACGGTGCCCGCCCCAGACATGTCAGGCAAAGGACCCAGTCAGGAACAGCTCGTAGAAAGAGGCGGCCGGGTACTCGGGGCGGGCAGGATGACCGGTGTGGAGCTCAGGGTCATCGCCATCGACGGGCCAGCTGGCTCCGGCAAATCGACGGTCGCGCGGGCGGTAGCCGCCAGGCTCGGCCTCGACTACCTCGACACCGGGGCCATGTACCGGCTCGTCGCTTTCGCGGCGCTGCGCCGAGACATCGACCCAGACGATGCAGAGCCCGTCGCTCGACTCGCCCGCGGCCTTGAGCTGTCGGTGGCCGACGGTGTCGCGACCGTCGACGGCATCGACGCCTCCATCGAGATTCGCGGACCCGAGGTGACACGGGCGGTCAGCGCCGTCGCCCGCCATGCGGACGTCCGCGTCGAGCTGAAGTTGCGCCAACGGGCGTGGGCGGCGGAGCGCGGGGGCGGCGTCATCGAAGGCCGCGACATCGCCACCGTCGTGTTCCCCAACGCCACCCTCAAGGTGTATCTGACCGCAGACGAAGGTGCTCGTGCAGAACGCCGCGCCAAAGAGGTCACCGAGATGGCCTATGACCAGGTCGCTGCAGACATCGCCCGACGCGACCACGCAGACTCCACCCGCATCGCGTCGCCTCTCGCGGTCGCAGAGGATGCCTGGGTGCTGGACACGACTGGCCTCGGCATCGACGCGGTCGTGGACCGCGTGCTCGCCCGCGTCGCGCAGATCGAGGACGTCGCCTGATGCCGCGCTGGTCTGGCGAGGTCGTGGTGCCGATGGCGCCGTGGCAGCACGTGTTCTATCGATGCGTGCGCGCCGTGATCGTCGGTTTCTGCAAGGCGTTCTGGCGAGTGCGCATCACCGGTCTCGAGAACGTTCCAGACGACGGCGCCTTCATCATCTCGCCAGTGCATCGCTCGAACGTCGACACCCCGCTCGTGGCGCTCATGGGCAAGCGAACCTTGCGGTTCATGGGCAAGGATGCCATGTGGAAGTTGGCCATCTCCGATTGGTTCTTCACCTCGATGGGCGGGTTCCCTGTCGTCCGCGGCACTCCAGACCGCCACGCGCTCCAGGCATGCGAACGGCTGTTGGCGGACGGACAGCCGCTGGTGATCTTCCCCGAAGGCACTCGGCGCTCGGGTCCCGTGGTCGACGAGGTGTTCGAGGGCCCGGCCTACCTGTCCGCGAAGATGCAGGTGCCGATCATCCCGGTGGGCATCGGTGGCTCCGAGGGCGCGATGCCCAAGGGATCCAAGGGCATCCGGCCGGTCCGCATCACCATCATCATCGGTGAACCAATGCCGCCGCCCCCCCAGACCGAAGGCGGTCGAGTGGGCCGCAAGAGCGTGAAGGCCCACACCGAGGCGCTGAAACTGGAGCTGCAGCGCCTGTTCGATGCCGCCCAACGCCAGGCGCAGACCAAGGCGTAGAGCGGCCACCGACGGCGGCGTGATTTACATCGAGCTGGGTTGGGCGAAGATCCGGCGCACCATCGGCTCGAAGTGGGCGAGCGGGAGGGTGGGGTAGTCGGGGTCGAAGCTGTTCTGGTCGAACTCGTCTGCGAACTTCGCGGCGAGGTCGAACCACGGCTGGCCGCGGTACTGCTCGCGGGCGTTGGAGTCGCGGTTGAAGTGTGCGTAGTAGTGCCTGCCCTGGAAGTCTTGATGGGCGTCGATCATGAAGTACACCTCTTCACGCACGTACGGCTTGAGGATCTCCGCGGCGATGTGGGGGTGGTTGGCGATCGAGACGAACTTGCCGATGTCGTGGCACAACGAGGCGACGATGACCTGCTCGTCCATGCCGGCCTCCTCTGCACGCGTGGCCGTCTGCAAGCTGTGGGTGAGCTGGTCTGTCACGAAGCCCACCTGGACGCCGCCGAGTCGCTCGAGCATCTCCAACACGGTGTCTGCGACGCGGGGCCAGTCCTCGACGTGGGCAGCACCGATGAGGCCCCACTCCTCCGCGGTGGAGTGGTCCATGGCGGTGAAGTGCGCCGTCGGCGCGGCGGGAGCTGGAGCGAGGTCGGTCACACGACCATCTTCGCGCCGTGTGCCCCGCGGCGCACGACACGGGCGTCGTAGCGCGGGATGCCGGGGCGATCAGCGCGACGACAGCTGGGCCAGGACGTCCGAAGCGAGGTGCTGGCGATCGTCGCTCAACACCGATGCGCCGTCGGGCACGATGCCTGTTGCGGCGCTCATGCACAGCGTGGTGACACCATCGAGGAGCCGCCGCAGCTCTGGAGGTGGCGGGAAGTACTCGTCTTCGTCGAGGACGTTGACGAGCGTGGTGCCGCGGGCCGGGGCGAGCGCTGCGAGGACGGCGTCGACGAGGTCCTCTGGGGCCGACGCGCCTGCGGTGACACCGACGATGCCGGTGAGATCGTCAGGTAGCTCGTCAGGACCGTTCACTCTGATGACCCGAGGACATCCCATGGCCGTCGCGACCTTGGCGAGTGCGACGGTGTTGGAGGAGTTTGCCGACCCGATGACCACGACCGTTGTCGCCTTGGCGGCGATCTCCTTGAGGGCAGCCTGGCGGTTGGTCGTCGCATAGCAGAGGTCGCTCCGGCCCGGCTGCCACAGCTGCGGGAAGCGGTTGCGGGCAGTTTCCAAGACGTCGCTCCACTCGTCGAGGCTGAGGGTCGTCTGGGCCAGGAACGCCACTGGCTGGTCCGACGCCATGTCGAGGGCAGCCACATCCGCCGGCGTCTCGACGAGCCGCACCCGCTCTGGGGAGACAGCCATGGTGCCAACCGCCTCGTCGTGGCCGTGATGGCCGACATAGATGATGTCGAACCCCTTGCCAGCCCTGACCTTGACCTCGTGGTGGACCTTGGTCACGAGGGGGCACACCGCGTTGATGACGATCGACCCCCGCTCCTTTGCCGCCGCTACGACCTCGGGTGCGCTGCCGTGGGCAGACAGCATGATCGGGGATCCGTGCGGGACTTCGGCGATGTCGTCGACGAACACCACGCCGAGGGCCCGGAACCGGTCGACCACGAGGGCGTTGTGAACGATCTCGTGATAGCAGTAGACCGGCCCATCGAAGACCTTGACGAGCCAGGCGAGGCTCTTGATGGCCATCTCCACGCCGGCACAGAAGCCCCGCGGTGCGGCGAGCAGGATCTCCTCGACGCCGGGGGAGGTCGACGACTCAGTGTCCGGGTGCACCGACCCGATGGTAGGGCCGAGTCGCGACCGGACCACGCCGGTGGCAGCGATGGTTCGCCTCAGGCGGTCACCCACGGGCGCCACCCCTGGTGCCGCCAGACATCGGCCGCCAAACGGGTGTTGGCGTCGGCGTTGGTGCGAACGGCGTCCCAGCTCAGGCCGAGCTCCGCAGCGCGCGCCTGGTGGACGCGGTGCATCTGGAAGAGGCCGAAGCACACCCCGTTCGAGGCGGTCGGCGACCACCGGGACTCTTTCCACGACACATTGAACGCCTTCTCCCACTGATCCTGCGGGAAGTAGGCGTGGATGGCAGCGGCGACCTCGGTCGGCGCCGCCGCACTGCCCGGGTACCCCTGGGTCGCTCGGCCACCACGCCGGATGCGGCGATGTCCAGAGCTGGCGCCCCTGCGGGCGCGGCCGGCGCGGGGTGCGCGGGGAACGGCTGCTTTGGAGGCGGCCGCGGGGGCGGCACTCGGGGCGGCCTGTGCTGCCGCCGCCGTTGTCATGTCCAGCATGCCGAGCGATGCCACCGACAACAGGACGGAGCCTGCGATACGCTGGCGTCGCCGACCTGGCGAGACTGGTGCGTTGGCCGGGTCGCGTGGTCCCGCTAGTGGGAAGGCGGTGTCGGACGTGCCGTCGGGGCGCGTCGGACGGATGGTGGTGCTGTTGGGCATCTCTGGGACTCCTCTGGTGTGCGGTCGCTCAGCTGCGTCGTTGCAGCAGGGGGAGTGCGACCGGTGCTCTTCGCAGGTCAGGGATGCAGGAACATCGCCTGCTGGCAGCAGGCAGGGCGTTTCCTAC
>JAYUDU010000192.1:0-13161 GCA_043739605.1 Acidimicrobiales bacterium
CTGCGTCTCTCGCCGTCCCTCGCGGACGTGCTGCACGAACACCGGACCCAGACGCTGCGCATGGTTCGCCTCATGCTTGACGCCGACCGCAGCCAGGAAGCCGCTCGTCGCGCGATGTTCCAGCTGCAGGCGTTTGGGGTCGCGATGTTCGTCATCGGCCTGGTCTCGCTCGCCCTCAGCCTCGCAGCTGGCTAAGCGTCGTGGCGTTCGCGTGTGAGACGTGTGGCGGACACTCGATGGTCGCAGGGCGAGGCGGGATGCAGCCAGACGGCGATGTGCTCGTCTGCTCGTGCTGTGGCGCCAGGCAGCCGTTCCATCGTCCGCCGCTGCTCGTGATCGCCGCGCCCGCCGGCGCTGGGAAGTCCACCATCGTCCAGCGGCTTGCCGGCACGATCCCGGGCCTCGTCGTGCTCGACGCCGACACGTTCCACCACGATCTGTCAGCGGTCGTCGAGCAGCGCCACGACTACCGCGGCTTCTGGGACGCCCTGTTTCGGTTCGCCCACGCCATCGCGCAGAACGGCCTCGTCGTGTGCCTCGTCGGGATCGCCCTGCCGGAGCAGATCGACGTGCCGTCGACGGCGCTGTTCTCGTCGGTCGAGCTCGCCGTCCTCGTGCTCGACGACGACGCCGAGGTCGAGCGAAGGCTCATCGAGCGACCCGGCGGGCAGGACGCTGCCGCCGGTGTCGGTCTGTTCCAGCATATCGACCGACGCCTGGTCGCTCTTGCGGCGAGCGGTGCAGCGCATCGGATCGACGCCACCGCCTCACGAGACGACGTCGAAGCCGCTACCCGCTGCTGGATCGTGGGTGTGCTCGAAAACATCAGCTGAGTGCGCGCACCACCGCATCGACGAGGCCAGGGACGGTGTGTGGGTCGGCTTCGATGGCGACATCAAGGCCGGCGGCAAGCGCCGCGTCGGAGGTGACCGGGCCGATCGAGACGACGATCTTCGGGACGTCTGGGCCGGCGGCGGCGATCCAGCCGGTGACCGTGCTGGCCGAGCTGAAGCAGATGGCATCGGCGGCGAGGGCGCGCGCGACGACGTCCGTCTGCACCACCGCGGTCGTCGTGGCGTAGGCCTCGACGACCTCGACGTCCCAGCCCTTTGCGCCGAGCCCATCGGCCAGCGTCGCTGATGCACGGTCGCCCAGGGGGCACAGCACCCGACCTGCGTCGCCGCTCGGGAACGCCTCGACGAGCGATGCGGCGAGCGCGCGCGGAGGCACGAGGTCGGGCTCGACGCCGAAGCGGCGGAACGCGTCGGCGGTCGCGTCGCCGACCGCGGCGACCAGCACACCGCCGAGGTCGCGTGCGTCGCGCAGCCGCGATGTGATTGCGGCGACCCCGTTCGTCGAGGTGCACACCAGCCAAGCGGGTCGGTCGCCGGCGCACAGTCGTTCGACCACAGCAGCGAGGGCAGCTCCACCATCGCCGGCGGGGCCGATGGCGATGGTCGGCACCTCAAGCACGCTCGCGCCGAGGTCGCTCAGGGAGGTCACCAGCGTCGACGCCTGGTCTCGCGCACGGGTCACGACCACCGTCCGCCCGAACAGCGGACGCCCTTCGAACCACCCCAGGTCGAGCCCGGCGACCTCACCGATCACGATGGCGACCGGAGCCTCAAGCGGCGCGGCGCCCAAGTCGGCGAGGGTGGTGCGGATGGTCTGTTGCTCGGGGCGGGTCCCCCACCGCACACACGCGACCGGTGTGTTGTGGGCCCGACCACCCGCGATGAGCCGCGCCGCGATCTCGGCCCTGTGGGCGACGCCCATGAGGACCACGATGGTGTCGCCGGCACGCGCCAGGCTCGTCCAGTCGATGGCGTCGTCGACCTCGTGCCGCGAGTGGCCGGTGACGACCGTGAAGCTCGTCGAGAGCCCCCGGTGAGTGATCGGGATGCCGGCGTAGGCGGCCGCGGCGATGGCCGACGAGATGCCGGGTACCACCGTGAAGGGCACCCCCGCCTCGATCAGGGCGAGGGCCTCTTCTCCGCCGCGCCCGAACACGAATGGATCGCCGCCCTTGAGACGCACGACCTCCTTGCCCGCCAGGCCGTGTTGGACGAGAAGACGGTTGATGCCCTCCTGGTCGATGGACTGACCCGGCGTCTTGCCGACGTCGATGCGCACCGCGCCCGCGGGCGCGAGGTCGAGGAGGCTGGCCTCGGCGAGCCGATCGTGTATGACGATGTCCGCCCGGGCAAGCAGCGCCGCCCCCCGCCTCGTGAGCAGGCCAGGGTCGCCAGGGCCGGCGCCGACGAGATGAACCGTCATGCGAGCAGGGCCGCGCCGCCGGCGGCGAGGAGCACAGCGGCGAGGTCGCGGCCGGCCTGCTCGGCAACGGCCAGCACCGCATCGTGGTCCGCGTTGAGCACCGCACCCTCGGCCCCCGGATCGAGGGGAAGGACCGCCAGCTCGACGTGACGGAGGACGGTGACGCCGTCGAGGGAAGCGATGAGGCCTTCGATGCGAAGGACGCCGGGGGCGTCAGCTGGGTCGACCTCGGCGTACGCCGCGACGGGAAGGTCACAGCCTGACCCAAGCCGAGCCAGGAACGCTCGCTCCGCTACAACTGCGACATGGACGACGGGGTCGTCGATGGCCGCGAGCAGGGCCATCACATGCCGGTCCTCCGCTCGACACTCGACGCCAAGGGCACCCTGGCCGACCTGGGGCAGCAGCACCCTGACGTCGAGCGGCTCAGCGATGCGATCGCCAAGCCCGAGGCGCGACAACCCCGCGACGGCCGCGACGAGCGAGCCGCCCGCAGGCAGCTTGGCGAGACGGGTGGCCATGTTGCCGCGGAGGTCGACGAAGCGCAGCCCGGGACGGATGTGAGCGAGCTGTGCTCTCCGCCGCACGGAGCCAGTCGCGACCAAGCCATCGGCCGGCAAGTCGTCGAGGCCGAGCCCGACGAGACAGTCGCGCGGGTCGGCGCGTTCTGGGAACGCGACGAGGATGAGGCCGTCGGGCGCGTCGCCTGAGGGCAGGTCCTTGGCCGAGTGCACGGCAAGGTCGGCGTCGCCGGCCACGACCGCGGCCTGCACCTCCTTGACGAAGATCCCCTGGCCGCCGACCTCGTGCAACGGCACGTCGATGACGCGATCGCCCAGGCTGTCCATCGGTACGAGCACGGTATCGACGCCGTGCGCGCCAAGGAGCGCCGCGACTCGCTCCGCCTGCCACATGGCAAGCGGAGAGGAACGCGTGGCGATGCGCAGCGCGCGCGGTTCCTCGGTCATGACCCGATTCTGCCCGCGCGGACCCGTACCGGGCGAGGACGTCCAGCCATGCGCTTATGGCAGGTCGAAGAGCGTCCGGAGTGCGTCCGCAAGACGAGCGCCCTTGGCCGTGCCGGCGTCGAGCTTCACCCCGACGGTCGGCTCGTGCAGCAGCTTGGCGACGATGCCCTTGGTGAGGGCTTCGACCGCCTCGCGCTGGCGATCGTCGAGCTCGGCGAGACGGCCGGAGAAGCGCTCGAGTTCTGCGAGTCGCAGCGTGTCAGCGCGTTCGCGGAGCGACGCGAACAGCGGTGCCATCTGACGCTCGGCGGCCTGACTGCGGAAGCGTCCGAGCTCGTCCTCGATGATGACCCGGACCTGCGCCACCTCCGCCGCCCGGTCGGCTCGGCCGGCCTCCGCGAAGCGCTTGAGGTCTGACATGTCAAGGAGGGTGACACCCTCGATCATGCCGGCCGCGGGATCGACGTCGCGCGGCATGGCGACGTCAACGATGAGCAGCGGCCGGCCGGCCCGTGCGGCCATCACGGGCTTGAGATCGGCTGCCTCGATGACGACCTCATCGGTGCTGGTCGAGGTCAGCAGCACATCGACCTCCACGAGGTGTGCAGGCAGGTCACCCATCTCGACCGGCGTGCCGCCAACTCGATGAGCGACGTCTACCGCCTTGCGCCAAGTGCGGTTGGCCACGAGGACATCGGCGCCGCCGGCCCGCAACGCGACGGTCATGCCCTCACCCGTGTCGCCCGCGCCAAGGACGAGGACCGGTCGACCAGCGAGGCTGCCGAGGTGCTCGACCGCCAGAGCCGCGGCGGCCTGGCTGATGGACGTGACCCCCCTGGCGATGTTGGTCTCGGTGCGCGCCCGCTTGCCGACTTCGAGGGCAGAGCGGAACAGGCCGGAGAGCAACGGTCCACAGGTTCTCTCCTCCCGAGCGACCTCTGCAGCCCTGCGGACCTGGCCGAGGATCTCGCCCTCGCCGAGCACCGCAGAGTCGAGTCCTGAAGCAACGCTGAACAGGTGGGAGATCGCCGCATCGTCCCAGTGGCTGTAGAGGTGGTCGCCGAAGTCTTCTGGTGCGGTGAAGCTCTGTTCCGCCAAGAAGTTGCGCACAGATGCAAGCGCTCCGTGGAACTGCTCTGCGACGACGTAGATCTCGGTGCGCATGCACGTGCTGAGCAGCACGGCCTCTGAGAGGTGCTCTCGGCCGGCCAGATCGTCCAGCGCCTTGGGCAACCGGGCGGCCGAAACGGTCATGCGCTCCATGACGCGGAGCGGCACTGTCTTGTGGTTGAGACCTATGACGATGACAGACACGCTCTGAGGCGCTCCCTTGCTACGACGATGCGACCCTCGCGGATCAACTCAAGCATTCCTGAGTCTATGGCTCCAAGCCAATCGAGTCCCTCCGTCGAACCCCCGACGGCCTTGATCTCATCCCGGGCCGCCGAGAGCATCTCGACAAGCACGATGTACTCTGGGCCGAGTTCAGCTTGGATGCGGCGACGCAACCACGTTGCAAGCGCAGGGCTGTGGCCACCCGTCGCCACCGTGATGAGCAACGGTCCTTGGCGGACGACAGCGGGCAGCGTGAACGAGCACGACGTCGGATCGTCGGCTGCGTTGACCCACAGCCGCCTCGCGTCACCGTCGGCTCTGACCTGGGCGTTGACGCTCGGCTGATCGGTGGCGGTGGTCGCAAGCCACATCCCGTCGAGGTCCGCGGCCACATACGGCCGCTCGTGACATGCGGCGAGCAGTCCAGCTGCGACCAGGGCGCGAACCTCAGCCCCCACGGCGGTGGCGACCACGGTGACGCGCGCGCCACAAGCGATCAGGCCCTCGATCTTGCGCGCCGCGACGACGCCCGCCCCGACGACGAGAACGGCGCGCCCGTCCAGCACCAGGTTGACGGGGAACTGCGCGGTTGCGACGGGCATGATGTTGGTTGGTCGCCGAGCGGAGGCTCAGACGACCACCCCGACCCGATGGTTGTGGAAGCTGAGGATCTGCAGCTCCATCGACAGATCCACCTTGCGGAGCGCGACATGGCTTGGCACGCTCAGCAGGGTTGGAGCAAAGCTCAAGATGCTGACGACACCGGCGTCGACGAGCGCGTCCGCGACCTCTTGCGCGACCTCTGGAGGGGTGCAGATGACCCCGATGGCCACACCGTCTGCCTTCGCTCGCAGCGCGAGCTCTCTCGTGGGGCGAATGACGATGCCATCCACCGCCGCGATGCCGTCGACCCTCGTGCCGATCTTGGTCGGGTCGTCGTCGAAGAGGCCCACGATGCGAAAGCCGCGGGCCCCGAGGCCCGCGAAGCCGGCGAGCGCCTTGCCGAGGTTGCCGACACCGACGATGACGACCGGCCAATCCTCGGTGAGGCCGAGCTCGCGGCGCATCTGGAAGATGAGGAACTCGACGTCGTATCCCACGCCGCGGGTGCCGTAGGAGCCCAGCTGCGAGAGGTCCTTGCGCACCTTCGCAGCGTTGACGCCGACCAGCTCTGCAAGCCGCTCCGACGAGATCGTCGTGGTGCCAGCCTCCGAGACGGCGATGAGCGAACGCAGGTACAACGGCAGGCGGGCGACCGTCGCCTCTGGCACGTGACGCGGACCGACCATCGACACGAATCGTACCCGCGTCGCTTGTGATTTCACGAACGAACGCACTCGACAGCCGTCAGGAAGCCGTCAAAGCCTGCCCGCCCGCGACGTCCAAGCCGGATCGGTGCCTCACGTGAGCGCGAGGCCAGGGTGGGTTCGGAGGAGGCGGCGCCGATCGCGCCCCTTGGTTCGCCACGGAAGACTGACGAGCTCCAGCTCACCAAGACCGTCGAGGTGGCGAAGCCCGGGACCTCGCACCGGCGTTCCGAACAGCTGCAGGACCCGCAGCCGCCGGAACCTTGCCAGCACGGCCAAGCCCCGATCGGTGACCGCGGTGCCGCCGAGTCCGAGGACGCGCAAGGAGGTGCACGAAGCGAGCAGCTCGAGTCCACGGTCGGTGATCGTGGTGTCCCACAGCTGGAGCACCTCAAGGTTGGGGAGGGCTCCGACGTGCACCATGCCCGCATCGCTCACGCCCGTGCACGACAGATCGAGGACGCCGAGGCCAACCATGCCGGCCAGGTGGCCAAGATCGGCGTCGGACACCCGAGCGCGCGCCGCGTGCAACGCGTACAGGCGACCGCCCCGGAGCGCGCCAAGACTCGCGAAGTCGGCCCGATCTTCGACGCTCAAGCTGATGCGACGCTCACCGTCCGGGCCTGGCATGCCGTGACCGAGTCCGCCGAGGTAGGGACGAAAGCCGGTGCCGATGGTGATGGCCCGCGGCTTTTCAGCGACGCGGTCATCGGCGCGCGCCTGGGCCCGCGCGCGAGCCCAGCGCTCGCGATCTGCGCCGGGGGCCAGCCGTCCCCCGGCGCGGGTAGCGGTCGATCGCCGCGTCGTCGCCGGGACGCCGCTGGCGCCCGAGCCTTCCCTTCTCGCGTGGGCGTCTACATGGGCATCGGCGTCGAGCAGGCGGTCGTACGCGCGCCGGCGCTCGACGTCACCGAGCACATCCCACGCGACGTTGACGCCCGCCATGGCGCGTGCCGTCTGATTCCGGACACGCGGCGTCGCTCCGACGTGGCCGTCCGGGTGAAAGCGCCGAGCCTTGCGGTAGTACGCACGCTTGATCTCCTCTGGCGCTGCGTCGCGCGAGATGCCGAGGACATCGTAGTGACTCGTCATCGCCGGGGGAACGCGACACCCACGCCACCTGCCCACGTGCGCCGAGGATCAGGAGCCGTCCACATGCCACACATCTGGTTCGCCGTGCGCGACGCGACCTCCTGCCAGACTCCCCACATGGCGACCTCAGTCCTCCCGCTCGCGTCACCCGACCGCTGGCTCGTGTCTGGCGACCGGTCATCGCGCGTGGGGTACGCCATCGACGCGCTCGTCGCATCGCCTCGGACCACTCGGCTCGTCGCACTCGACCTCGACGACTCGACGGGCAGCACCGGCGCCTCGTTCGTCACGCTCGAAGCGACAGACCCGGCCGTCGTCGGGGCCGCAGACCTGTTCGCCATGGGTCTTCTCGGCGTGCCGGTATCGGCCGCCGCAGCTCGATCGCTGCTGTCAACCGCGACGAGCCGTCGCATTGGCCAGCTCCTGCGCTCGATCCCCGAGACCACCGACCTGTGGGCGGCGCGAACGTCGACGTTGGAGGCGGCGGTCCGAGCCGGTGAGGAGTTGACCGCCGTCGCCGATCTCGGATCTGTCGGAGCTGGCGCCCTGCTCGCTCGCAAGCGGCCGCGTCTCGTGCCCTTCCTTGAGGAGCCGGCCGCGCGTCTCCTCGACCTCCCACGGCCGTCTGACCCGCTCGACCCTGACGGGTGGGCGGCACTGCGGTTCGTTCTGAGCGATGCCGACCGACGGGCCCGCATCGATGCTCTCGCTCCCGCGGGAACGCCGCCAGAGGTCACCACCCTCCGACTCCTCGACATCGCTGCGTGGGCCAGCGCGTCCAGGGGCCGGAGCGGTCGGCGCTGACGATGACAGCGAGCTCCTCGGACGTTGGGTCAGCTGAGACCGCGCCCGTCGTCCAAACAACCCAGGAGACGATCGTCGTGTTTGATGGCGTCTGCAACCTCTGTGCGAGGAGCGTGCAATGGATCATGCGCCACGAAGCCGACCAGACCATCAGGTTCGCCAACCTCCAGTCGCCCGCCGCGGCCGCGCTCCTCAAGCCGTTCGGCATCGAGCCACCGGTCGGCGACCCGGACTCGATTCTTGTGATCGCCGACGGCCGGCTGCACACCCACTCAAGCGGCGTCCTCAGCATCGGCCCCCACCTCCGCCAGCCGTATCGGACGATGTTGGCAACGATGCGGATCGTGCCGCGCCCTCTGCGCGACGCCGCCTACCGCTACGTCGCCCGCCACCGCTACACGTGGATGGGCAAACAAGAAGCGTGCTGGGTACCCACCCCGGAGCGCCGCGCCCGCTTCCTGTAGGCCGGGGGGCGTCCGAAGAAGGCGGTTATCCGCCGCTCACGTCCATCGGGTTGTCCTTGCCAGCCGTGATGAAGGGCATGAGGGTGCGTAGCTCTGCGCCGATCTCCTCGATCGGGTGGGCCTTGCCCTCCTCCTGGAGGCGGTGGTAGTTGCCGGCGCCTTCCTCGTTCTCCTTCACCCACTCTGCCGCAAACGTGCCGTCCTGGATCTCGGTGAGGATGTCCTTCATCCGGGCCTTGACGGACTCGTCGATGATGCGGGGGCCGCGGGTGAGATCGCCGTACTCTGCGGTGTCGGAGATGGAGTAGCGCATGCCGGCGATGCCGCGCTCGTACATGAGGTCGACGATGAGCTTCAGCTCGTGGAGGCACTCGAAGTACGCAGACTCTGGCTGGTAGCCCGCCTCGACGAGCGTCTCGAAGCCGGCCTGCACGAGGCGGGTGACGCCACCGCAGAGCACCACCTGTTCGCCGAAGAGGTCGGTCTCGGTCTCCTCGGTGAAAGTGGTCTCGAGGACGCCGGCGCGGGTGCCGCCGTTGGCGTGGGCGTAGGACAGCGCAAGGTCGCGGGCCTTGCCGGTGGCGTCTTGGTGGACGGCGATGAGGCTGGGCACGCCGCCGCCCTCGACGTAGGTGCGGCGCACGAGGTGGCCGGGGCCCTTGGGAGCGACCATGGCGACGTCAAGGCCAGCAGCCGGCGTGATGCGGTTGAAGCGGATGTTGAAGCCGTGCGCGAGGAACAGGGCGTCGCCGTCGCTGAGGTTGGGGGCGACCTCGGCCTCGTAGATGGCCTTGCACTGGGTGTCTGGCACCAGCAGCATGACCAAGTCGGCTTCGGCGGACGCCTCGGCGATCGTGAGGACCCGCAGGCCGGCGGCCTCGGCCTTGGCCCACGATGCGGAACCCTCGCGCAGGCCGACGCGGACGTCGACGCCAGAGTCGCGCAGGTTCAGCGCGTGAGCGTGGCCCTGGCTGCCGTAACCAACGACGGCAACCTTCCGGCCGGCGATGATCGACGCGTCAGCGTCCTTCTCGTACAGAACAGTTGCCATGGTCGTGGTTGTCTTTCTCAGCTTGCTTTTTGAGTGGATGAGGACTTCGAACGGGCGGTGCGCTCGCGCTTGGCGAGGGCGATGCGACCGGTGCGCTGCAGCTCGAGGATCCCGAAGGGTGCCAGCAGCTCGGCCAGGTCGTCCAGCTTGTCGGGTCGACCGGAGAGCGACACGGTGAGGCTGTCGTGGCCGACGTCGACGATGGTGCCCTCGAACACGTTGACCAGCTCTACGACGTGGCCGCGGGTCTGGGCGTCGGCACGCACGGCGAGGAGCATCAGCTCTCGCTCGACGGCGTCGGCCGGGGCCAGCTCCGAGATCTTGAGGACATCGATGAGCTTGAACAGCTGCTTGGTGATCTGCTCCAGCGGCGTCGACGCAACGTCCACGACGATGGTGATGCGGGAGCGGGTCGCGTCTTCGGTGGGGCTGACGGCGAGCGAATCGATGTTGTAGCCCCGCCGGGCGAACAGGGCGGCGACCCGCGCCAGCACGCCGGAGCGATTGGCGACCAGCACCGAGAGGATGTGCTGCTGCTTGGGTCCGGTGGCCGATGGGGCGGCGTAGAGGCTTGGCACGATCAATCAGCCCCCGGCACCGGATGGCGGCGTGCGGCGGCCGTGTGGACCGACGTCGATGAGGTCATTGCTCTGCCCGGCCGGCACCATCGGAAACACCTTCTCGGTCCACTCTGTACGGAAGTCGACAACGACTGGGCGGTCGTTGATGGCATTGGCCTTCTCGATGGTCGGACCGATGTCGGATGGATCGTCAACTCGGAAGGCCGCGCAGCCCATCGCCTCTGCCCACATCGTGTAGTTCGGGACGTCACGGCTGAGGAACACCTCTGAATACCGCTCGTCGTAGAACATCTCCTGCCACTGTCGGACCATGCCCAGATAGCTGTTGTTGAGGATGGCGATCTTCACCGGGATCTTCTCGATGGTGGCGGTGACCAGTTCCTGGGCGGTCATCTGGAAGCAGCCGTCGCCGTCGACGGCCCACACCATGGTGTCGGGCCTGCCCACCTTGGCGCCGATGGCCGCGGGGATGGCGAAGCCCATGGTGCCGAGCCCACCAGAGTTGACCCAGGTGTAGGGGTGGTTGAACTCGTAGTGCTGGCTGGTCCACATCTGGTGCTGGCCCACGCCAGAGGCGACGATCGTGTCGTCCGGGGTGAGGTCGCGAAGCGCTTCGATGACCGCCTGCGGCTTGAGGCCCTCGCCGTCGCTCCAATCGCCGTAGGTCAACGGGAACTCGTGCTGCCAGGCGGCGACCTGCGCGAGCCACTCGGCGCGGTCGGCCTGGGCGTCGGTGCCACCGAGCGCGGTGATGGCCTGGATGATCTCTTCGATGACCAGGCGACAGTCGCCCACGATCGGCACGTCTGGGGCGCGCACCTTACCAAGCTCTGCCGGGTCGATGTCGACGTGGATGATCTTGGCTTCTGGGGCGAAGCCGTCGAGCTTGCCGGTGACGCGGTCATCGAACCGGGCTCCGAGCGTGATGAGCAGGTTGGAGCGCTGCATTGCCGTGACGGCCGTGTAGTTGCCATGCATGCCAGGCATGCCGAGGCAGAGCGGGTGACTGTCGGGGAACGCGCCACGCGCCATGAGCGTCGTGACGACGGGGATGCCGGTCATCTCGGCCAGCGCCCGGAGCGCCTCGGCCGCACGGGCCTTGAGGATGCCGCCGCCGATGTAGAGGACCGGACGGGTGGCCGAGGAGATGAGCTGGGCGGCCTCCTTGATCTTGCGGCCGTTGCCCCTCGTCGTCGGTCGATAGCCGGGCAGTCCCGCGATGACCTCGTCGAGGGTGGGCCACCACCACGTCATGGTCGCGTTGAGCACATCCTTGGGGACGTCGATCAGGACCGGACCGGGACGCCCCGTCGTCGCGATGTGGAACGCCTCTGCGACGATGCGGGGGATGTCATCTGCGGTCATGACCAGCTCGTTGTGCTTGGTGACGCTGCGCGTGATCCCGAGCGTGTCGCACTCCTGGAACGCGTCAGAGCCGATCGCCCAGGTCGCCACCTGCCCGGTGATGGCCACCATGGGGATCGAGTCCATGTAGGCATCGGCCAGCGGGGTGACGAGGTTCGTCGCCGCCGGACCGCTGGTGACGATGGCGACGCCGGGACGCCCGGTGACGTGCGCGTAGCCCTCTGCCATGTGGCCGGCGCCCTGCTCGTGGCGGACGAGGATGTGGCGAATGCTGGAAGACAGCAGCGGGTCGTACGCCGGCAGGATGCAGCCGCCAGGCAGCCCGAAGGCCACCTCGACGCCTGCCATCTCGAGGCTCTTGATGAGGGCTTGGGCTCCGGTGAGTTCCATGACGTACCTGCGTCTTTTCGGTCGTTCGGTGGATGTGGCCTCGAGTCGATGATCCTGCGGCTGGCCGCCGCCCGGCACCGAGCGGATCCGAGGAACGAGGATCGAGGAGGTGCCACAGGCACGAGACAGTGCCCGGACACAGAACGACCTCCCCGCTGGGGGAGGTCGAGGTGCGAGCGCCGGACTGGCGCGTCCGATCCGTGGCGCTCGCTAGTGAATGCCTACGAGGAGTCGGGGAGTCTTCGTCATGTCTCACATGGTGGCACACACGTCCCACCGTTCGCAACGCGATGATGGAGATGTGGAGATCGTCGTCCAAGGCATCCCGTGCTTCGGCGGCCGGCACCGGCTGGCCTGGAACGGCGACGGCTTCGTCCGCATCGACCACCTCGACGTCGGTGATGCCGAGCTCGCCCTGCACACGCTGGCCGGGGAGGTCGATGTCTGTCGTCAGGTGCTTGAGCGAGTCGACCTCGGTGACCCGACGTGGGCGGTCGAGGTGCTGATCGATGCCGACAGATTTGCCGTGGCGTGCGCCGGGGTCGCAGAGGCGGCGGCATCGTACGTGGCGTTCACCGGCATCCCTGTCGAGCAGCGCACCGCTTGGATCACCGACGGGTGGGCGCAGGCGGCCATCGTCGGGATGCCAACCGAGCGCCGGACAGAGTGGGCCGAGCGCCACCTCGCCGCGTTCTGCGCGGCGTGGAGTGCCGGGGGGAGGCGGCCGCAGGGCGCCACCGAGATCCAGCGCCGCCTCAAGGTGTGGGCCATGCGAGAGCATGAGGTGGGCAGACGAAGGCGCCGGGATCGCGAGCTGCTCGTGGTGCACCTCGACGCGCCCGGCACGGCCCCGGCTGCGTGGACCCAGCGACTCGACGCAACGATGCACGTACACCTGCCCGCCGACGGCATCGCCGCCGCCGTGTCGACGACCGGCCTCCCGTCGGAGCGCAATCGGATGCCGAAGCAATGAACGCCGCCGGACGCCGTGGGAAGATATCCGGATGACCGATCTCGGATCTGCAAAGAAGGAGCTGACGAGCCGGGGATTGGCGATGGTGGACGAGCTGTCACACCTGGTCGGAATCGAGTCGCCATCGGACGACATAGCGGCGTGCGCAGCCGCGTGCGCAGCGGCAGCGGAGCTCGGCGAACGCTTGCTCGGATGCGCCCCCGAGACGATCGAGGTCGAAGGCCACCCGCACCTGCGGTGGAGGTTCGGCCCAGACCCGGCCGCAGGCGAACGCCGCGGCGTCGTCCTCATCGGCCACCTCGACACGGTGTGGCCCCGGGGCACCATCGACCGGTGGCAGTTCGAGCGCGATGCCGCGGCAGGCACCGCGACCGGCCCGGGCTGCTTCGACATGAAGGCCGGCGTCGTTCAGATGTTTCACGCCCTCTCCGTCAGCGATGACCTCGACGGCGTGGAGATCGTGCTGACAACCGACGAGGAGGTCGGGTCGCAGACCTCCCGCGGTCTCGTCGAGGAGGCGGCGCGGCGTCGAAGAGGTGCGGACCGCTCGAGGT
>JAYUDU010000193.1:0-5429 GCA_043739605.1 Acidimicrobiales bacterium
GCCCCGTCGGGCGAATGGGCGCACAGCCGGGATCGCACGTCGGTCTGGATGCCGGCAGATATCCGGGGGAGCGCCCCCTCGATGGCTGGAATGGCATCAGGACCGAGCTCGACGAGGTAGCCGGCGTCGAGACTCTTGCCCTGTTCCGCCCGAGCCAGGTTGCGTCGCGCCACCAGATCGACGGGTCCCACGATCCCTAACGCGAGCACGCCTGCCAGGGCCACGGAGAGCACGGCCGCCGTCGTCCAGGGTCTGGCGCCGGCGCTGGCCAGCCGGGCGGCGATGACGAGCGCAACACCCGCGATCATCAGGGCGCCCGCCATGGCCCAGACCCGAAGGAGCGTCAGCCCGAACGCGTTCTCGTACAGCCGCAGCCGCGCCACCGCGCTGCCCGCGATGACTGCGGTCAGGAGCGACGCCACGGCGCCGAGCCACGCGAGCACGCGGTCCTCGCCGCCCCGATCCGTCACGGCCCGCGTCGTCAGCACGACCACGGCGACGAAGGCTGCTGCGCCAAGCAGCTGGAAGAACCCAGAGCGGGCATGGTCGGCGTAGGTGATGCCGGCGTCCGCCAAGACGTGTCGAGCGCCGCCGACGGCGACGACGATCTGGACGACCGTGAACGCTCCGAGCGCCGCGACGACGGAGCCGAGGACCCACCTCGCCTCGCCACGCCCGACGTGGCGCCATCGCCGCAGCGGCGGCACGCTGGATGACGCGGCCCGAGCCAGCCCCGCGGCGAGCGCGGCGCCGACGCCGATGAGCGCGACGTGGCCAAGCACCCGGCCAGCTGACAGGGTGCCCAGCAGCCCGGCGACGACAGCGTCGCCTGACGCGAGGAGCACACCGAGCACGCCGACGATCGGCACTGCGATGGCGAGCCCTCGCGCCGCTCGCCGAGCGCCGTCGCGGCGCGAACCCATCGCGCCAGACACCGCCCGTCCCGCGAAGCCCAGCCCAACCATGCCGTGGCCGCACAGGAGTGCCGCCCGTTGGGCGACCTGTGGAAACGAGAGATCGGCGACGTTGCCCTCACGCCCGAGTGATGCGGCGAGAGCCAGGAGGGCGGCGGCCGCGAGCGTTGCAACGACACCGAGGACGGCATCGGTGCGCAGCGCAAGCAACGAGGCGGGGGCGAACGCGATGACGGAGCAGATCTGCGATGCGCGGGTCCGGAGCCGGCCGGTGGCGAGCAGAGCCGCTCCGAGGATCATCGGTGCCACGGCGCACGCAAGCGTGGGGCCGCTGTGCCGGAGTGCGAGGTCAACGACGGCGCCCGACGCAATGGCCGCGGCCACCACTCGACGGTCCGCGGGCTGCTCGACGATCCCGAGCGCGGAGGGTGCGAGCGGTCGGTCGCTGGGTCCCGGTCGCAGACCGATCGGTACGCCGCGACGCAGCGGTTGTGGAGGGGCGAGGTACGAGTGGGTCGGGGTCGGCTCGCCCGGAGGCGCGTCGATCAAGGGGTCTTGTGCCATCGAAGTTCTCTCTGACGTGAGGTGGATGCGGTCAGGCGACCGCGCGGGGGACCATCAGCTCGAAGCAGCAGCCGCCGCTTGGCGGCTCGGTGACGCAGATGCTGCCGCCGTGCAACTCGACGATCGAGCGGGCGATGGCGAGCCCGAGCCCGGCGCCGCCGGTGCCGCTGGCGCGAGCCGGGTCGAGCCGAGCGAACCGATCGAAGATCCGATCCCGCTCGCCGGCCGGCACGCCGGGCCCAGAGTCGACGACGCGGATGCGGACGTGGGTGCCGTCCGTTGGCAGGGCTTCGGCGTGGACGTGCACGGAGCAGCCCGGCGGGGAGTGGCGCGCGGCGTTGTCGAGCAGGTTGACGAGGACCTGGTGCAAGCGCTCCGGGTCGCCGTAGACGCGGAGGTCCGCCGCGATCGCCGTCTGGATGTCTGCGCCGGGGCGGGCGTCGAGGACCTCGTCGGCGGCGTCGGCAACCACGTCTGCCAGCCCGAACGGCCGGTGCTCGACGGTGAGCGTGCCGGCTTCGAGTCGTGACAGGTCCATCAGCTGGCCGACGATGTGGCCGAGCCGGTCGACCGACCGCAACATGCCGCTGAGCGAGTCTGTCGAGGTTGGCTCCACTCCGTCGATGAGGTTCTCGAGTCGCGCTTGCAGCGCAGCCAGCGGCGTCCGCAGCTCGTGGCTCACGTTCGCAAGCAGATCGCGACGCTGCGCGTCGACGGCGCTGAGCTGCGCAGCCATCGATGAGAAGGCCCGCGCCAGCTCCCCGACCTCGTCGCGGCCCCCCGTGTGCACCGGGGTGTCCCAGTTGCCCGCGGCCATGCTGCGCGCGGCCACCGCCATCCGTCGCAGGGGCGAGGTCATTCCGTGAGCGAGGACCTGGGTGACGACGAGGAAGACGAGCGCGGTGAGTGCGATCCGGTATTCGATACGAAGTGATGTCACTCGCCAGCCATAGAAGATCGATGCCGTCGTGGCGACCACAGAGCCGAGGATGACAACGCCCAGCTTGACCTTGATGGAGGTGAGCCGGTCCAGCGGCCGCAGGCTCCGTGCAACCGAGGTCATCAGCTTGGGTCCGCGGCGTAGCCGACGCCGTGCACGGTCCGAACGACGGAGTCTCCGAGCTTGCGTCGCAAGGACCTGACGTGGCTATCGACCGTCCTCGCCCCAGAAGCGTCTCGGAACCCCCAGACCTCGTAGAGGAGCTGCTCCCGGGTCAAAACGACGCCGGGTCGCGCTCCGAGACATGCAAGGAGGTCGAACTCTGTCGGCGTGAGGTGCACGGCGACGCCGCCGGCGCGCACGCGTCTGCTGGCGGGCTCGAGCTCCACGCGGCCGAGGTGCACCGCCTCGCCCACAGAGTTCGCGGTCTCCGCGGCGCGAGCACTTCTTCGCAGCAGCGCCCGCACGCGGGCGACCAGCTCACGAGGGCTGCACGGCTTGGTCAGGTAGTCGTCCGCGCCAACCTCGAGACCCACCACGAGGTCGGTCTCATCGTCGCGAGCTGTGAGCATGAGCACGGGGACGTGGCGGTCGCGTTGGATGCGCCTGCACACCTCAAGCCCGTCGAACCCCGGCAACATGACGTCGAGTACAACAAGGTCGGGCCGAAGCTCCTCGACCATCTCCACGGCGGTGGGGCCGTCGCACGCCACCTCCACGCGCAGACCCTCCGCTCGCAGTCGCGCCGCGAGGGCGGAGGCGAGGTCCGGTTCGTCCTCTACGAGCACCACCAACGGCATGAGAACAGCATGGCCGCCGACGCGTGCGGGAGTCCCGCGCGAGTTGTGGAGATGTTGTGCAGCTCGCCGTCACGGCGCCCGCCTTGGCCTCGGGTGGGAACGCCTGACTACGCTCGCCCGCCGTGCCCGTCGCACCTTTGCTCGCCGCGACCTCGGCCTACCTGCCCCAGCACATCGCGTTTGGCGTCCTCGCAGCAGTGATGTCGGTCAGCGCCCTCCGCGTCGTCACCACGAAGAACGTCATCCATGCCGCGTTGTACCTGGTCATGGTCCTCGCCGGCGTCGGTGGCATCTACATCATGCTGGCCGCGGAGTTCCTCGCGGTCGTCCAAGTCATCGTCTACATCGGGGCCATCGTCGTGCTGTTCCTGTTCGGCGTGATGCTCACCCGCGCCCCCATCGGCAGGACCGTCGAGCTCGACAACGAGTACAAGTTCCTCGGTTTCGTCGTCGGAGCCGGCACCGTTGCGCTGCTCGCGACCTTGCTGCTCGACGGATTCTCAGATGCGCGGATTCCTCCGGTCGACCCGACGCGCAACACGGGTTCCGTCGGTCTTGAGATCTTCCAGCACTACGTCATCCCCTTCGAGGTCGTCTCGGTTCTCCTGCTCGCCGCGCTGGTCGGCGCCGTCGTGTTGGCTCGCAGGGACTGATGGGACGAGAGGCACAGCACCCGTGTACCTGAACGAGTTCCTCCTCCTGGCGGCCGTGCTGTTCGGCATCGGCTTCTATGGCGTCCTCGCCCGCAAGAACGGCGTCCTCGTGCTGATGTCGATCGAGCTCATCCTCAACGCCGTCAACATCAACCTCGTGGCCTTCGGTGCCTTCCATCGCAACCTCGCCGGCCAGGTGTTCGCGCTGTTCACAGTCGCCGTTGCGGCCGCGGAGGTTGGCGTCGGCCTCGCCATCGTGCTCCTGATCTACCGCAACAAGCGCTCGATCGACCTCGACGCGCTCGCCGAGCTGAAGGGCTGACCACGCTGATGTTCGCCGTCGCGGCCGAAACGGCCATCGCTGCTCCCCACGGCCCGTGGCTCGCGGAGCATGCCTGGATCATCGTGGCGCTCCCGATCGTGTCGTTCGTCCTCACGTTGTTCTTCGGCAAGCGCTTCAGAGGCAAGGGCCAAGAGATCGGCCTGGGCCTCATCGGGCTCTCGCTGCTGCTGTCGGTCGTCCTGGGCGCGCAGTGGCTGGGTCGCGACACGGTCGCGCTGCACGAGGGCTCTCCCGTTGCGATCAGCGCGGCAGCCCGCGGCTTCGAGGTCGCATTGCCTGCCGCCGAGCATCCCGGGGCAAGCGAGTCGCCCGAGCAGGCTTCGCCGGAGACCGAGCACGCCGCGACCAACGTGCGCCCGTACGTCGAGCGGGAGTGGAAGTGGTACTCGGCTGGCAACGTCGACATCAACGTCGGGTTCCGAATCGACGGCTTTGCCATCGTGATGCTGTTCACCGTGGCCTTCATCTCGTTCCTCGTCCACCTGTACAGCACCAGCTACATGGAAGGCGACGCCCGCAAGACGCACTACTTCGCGTCACTCGGCCTGTTCACCGCGGGCATGTACATCCTCGTCACCGCCAGCAGCGGCCTGCTGATGCTCGTCGGCTGGGAGATCATGGGCCTGTGCTCATTCCTGCTCATCGGACACTGGTGGGAGAAGAAGGAGAACACTGACGCCGCGCTCAAGGCCTTCCTCACGACGAGGACCGGCGACATCGGCCTGCTCGTTGGCCTCTCCATCATGTTCTTCGCCTGCGGGCAGACGTTCAACCTCGGTCGCTGGAACCAGCTTGCGGCCGCCAACCAGATCCCCCAGACGCTGCTGGTGTGCGGTGCCGTAGCCCTGTTCATCGCCTGCATCGGCAAGAGCGCGCAGTTCCCCTTGCACACCTGGCTGCCCGACGCCATGGCGGGCCCGACGCCGGCCAGCTCGCTCATCCACGCCGCCACCATGGTGGTCGCGGGCGTCTACATGGTGGCCAGGCTCTTCCCGGTGTTCTTCCAGGCGTTCAACATCATCGACGCCAGGGTCAACGTCATCGCCTGCATCGGTGGGATCACCATCATCATCGCGGCGGGGCTCGCGTTCGTACAGCAAGACATCAAGAAGGTCATGGCGTACTCGACAGTGTCCCAGCTCGGGTACATGGTCATGGGTCTCGGCGTCGGCTCGTGGACCGGCGCCATCTTCCACCTCTTCACGCACGCCTTCT
>JAYUDU010000194.1:0-2003 GCA_043739605.1 Acidimicrobiales bacterium
AACTTCGACGCCGCCAACCTCCGCATCCCCCAGCTGCAGGTCGGTGCTCCGACCGCCGCTGGACCGCTGCCCCTGTTCCCCGTCTGGACGGACGCTCCCATCCCGGCCAAGCGCACCCGCCTCGGCCTGCGCCGCGGCGTCCGCGTCGGCCACGAGGGAACGATCAATCGCATCCGCGAGAAGCAGAAGGCCGGCGACGTCGCGGGGCGGCTGCCTGCGTGAGCGACGACCTCCTCAAGCACTTCTGAACCAGCGGCACGTGGGCCGAGGTGGCCGACGGCCTCGCCGCCCGCTACGCCGGCACCGCCACCCGTGCCGCCTCCTACGTCGGGGCCGGCGAGTGGCGGCGAGACTCCAAGACGATCGGCGCCTGGGGCGAGCTGGCGAAGGCGCTGCGGAGCGCCTGACCCGGCCAGCGTCGCAGCTCAGTGGTCGAACAGGCTGCGGATCACAGTGGACACCGCCCGACTCGTTGCGGGGTCGACCACGCCGATGCGGTGGATGAGGCGCGTGCGGTTGATCGAGCGGACGAGCTCGCATTGCACGACGCTGTCGACGTCCAGGCCCGTTCGGTCGTCCGCTTCGACGCTGATGTGCAGCGACAGCCCTCGGTGACGGCTCGTCAGCGGGGCGACGAGAACGAACGGAAACGTCGCGCCGAACGGGGAAGGCGGGCCGAGGATGAGCGCGGGCCGAAACGCGGCCGGCTCTCCGGGATACGGCTCGCCGAAGTCGGTGAGCCAAAGCTCGTCAATCGAGGCCATCGGTCACCGACGTTGCCTCGGCGTCGCTGAGGTAGTCGGCCCAGGCCGCTGGGTCGCGTGCGAGGTCGGCGAGCTCGGCCTGCACCTGCTGGCCGAACCGGTGGCGCCGCAACGCTTCGGCGGCGTCGCGCACGGTCTCGAGCAACGTGCGCCCAGAGTCGGCGCTGAGTGCCGCAAGCTGCGCATGCGTCTCGGTGTCGATGCGGACCGTCGTCGTAGCCACAACGATGCAGTCTACGTTGCGCATGCGCTCCAGGCGCTTCGTTGCGACGCCAGCGGAGTGCGTCGTGACGGTCGTGCAAAGCACGAATGCGATGCTTGGTCTAGATGACTAACATTTACGCATGACCACGGTGAACGTCCACGAGGCCAAGACGCACCTTTCCCGGCTGCTGGCGCTCGTCGAGGGCGGCGAGGACGTCGTCATCGCTCGCGATGGCAAGCCCATCGCCACCCTCTCGGCCATCCGACCGTGGGCTGCGAGCTACGGCGCGCTCCAAGGGCAGATCACCCTTCACGACAGGTGGGACGACGATGACCCGGCGCTGGCCGACGACTTCGAGGCGGGTCCGGTCTTTCCGTCGTGACCCGCTCGGCTCGTTCCCGCCTGCTGCTCGACACCCACGTCGTCCTCTGGTGGTTCGGGGCCAGCCCCCGGCTTCCTCCGTTGGTCCGGGCAGCCATCGAGGTCGCGCCCTCAGTCAACGTCAGCACGGTGACGCCATGGGAGATCGCCATCAAGGTGGCGACCGGGCGGCTCGAGGTCGATCTCGAGGCGCTCGGCGACGCTCTCGCCGCCATCGGGACGCCGCTCCTCGCCACGTCCGTGGCACACGCGATCGAGCTGCGCGATCTCCCGCCCCACCACCGCGACCCCTTCGACCGGATGCTCGTCGCCCAAGCCCGGGTCGAGGGGCTCACCCTGGTCAGCGCCGACCGGGCGCTGTCCGCCTACGACGTACCGGTGCTCCGGAACGGCTGACCCAACCTGCCCCTTCGACGTGCCGCCCGCTCTTGGGCGCTCGCCGAGCTGGGCCCCGCGAGCCGCGTAGCCCACCACGCAGTGCCGCAGAGCGACGGGCAGCACGCGGTCCTCGAGGCGCGGCGGCGCCGCGGGTCGTAGCGTCGGGCGGACAGCACGAGCGAGAGGTGGGAGCACATGTCTGATGTGTCGTTGATCATCGGTGGCGAGCGGAGGTCGGCGCCGTCGTCGTTCGGGGTCATCAACCCGGCGACCGG
>JAYUDU010000195.1:0-5426 GCA_043739605.1 Acidimicrobiales bacterium
GGTCACAGCGGCACCAGTCCTGCGGCGCTGGGCGTCGTCGCGAGGCGGGGCCGGACAGGCGGCGGGCCTTTCCGCACAAAACGCCGCCGCCGGCAGCCGCGTCAGAACGTGAAGCAGGACGAGCCGTCGGCGCCACCGGTCACGAGGAACAGGCCGACGGCGACGCCGGCTGCGAGCACCAGCCACGAGACCGTCGACGCCGCTGCGGCGGGCCATCCCCCACGCCGGGCGACGACCCCGACGATCAGGACGAGCACGCCGACGAAACCGATGGCGGCGGCGAGGAGGATCTCGAAGATGGGAAATGTCACGTAGTTCTCTGGGCAATCGATGGTGTTGATGCCAACGACGATCGACGCGACCGCACCTGCGGGGCGGGCGAGGAACCCGGCCACGCGCCAGCCGCTCGAGTCGGAACCGGGGCTGAGAGGTGCGGGGATGACGGTCGCGGCGGCTGCGTGCATGCGGTGCATCAGACCTTGCGGACCCCGTCCCCAGAAACCCCCGGCCCCACGTTGAGGGCAGCCCCCTACGCCTGCGCTCAGACCCGTGTGACATCGGCGTCAGCGAGCCGCTACGTTTTCTTGACCGACCAGTCAAGTTCGCGAACTCCCCGGGGGGACCCCATGACCACGATCGACACCACCGCTCCGGCGACCGAAGAGGACATCGTCGATGCAGCCGTCGAGAAGCTGCTCGCCAACTTCCCGCCGGCCTCGACCGACGTCGTCGGCTTCCTCGGCGCGCAGTTCGACGCCGGGCTCGGCTGGGTGCACTTCGACGAGGGCTTCGGCGGCCTCGGGCTCCAGCCCAAGCTGCAGAACCGCGTCAACGAGCAGCTCGGCGCCGCCGGCGCACCGCACCCGTACATGCGCAACCCGATCGGCTACGGCATGGGCGCGCCGACCGTCTACACCCACGGCTCCGAAGACCAGAAGAAGCGCTACCTGCGCCCGCTGTTCACCGGCGAAGAGGTGTGGTGCCAACTGTTCTCCGAGCCCGGCGCCGGCTCGGACGTGGCGGGCCTCGCAACCAAGGCCATGCGGGACGGCGACGAGTGGATCATCAATGGCCAGAAGGTGTGGACGACCCTCGCCCACGTGTCGCGCTGGGGCATGATCGTCGCCCGCAGCGACCCGAACCAGCCCAAGCACAAGGGCCTGACGTACTTCGTCGTTGACATGCATGCCCCCGGCGTCGAGGTGAAGCCGCTCCGCCAGATGACCGGCGAGGCCGAGTTCAACGAGGTGTACTTCACCGACGTGCGCATCCCCGACGCCGAGCGCCTCGGCGGCATCGGCGAGGGCTGGGGCGTTTCGCTGACCACCCTCATGAACGAGCGCGTCTCCATCGGCGGAACCGTCGCCCCCCGCGGCTCCGGCGCGATCTCCGAGGCCGTGCGCCTCTACAAGAAGTACGCAGCGGCGAACGGCCAGGACCCCGTCCGTCGCGAGCACCTCATGGATCTGTGGAGCCGGGCCGAGGCCCTGCGCCTGACCAACGTCCGGGCGTCGTCAACCCGCAAGCGGGGCAACCCCGGCCCCGAAGGCTCCATCGGCAAGATGGCGTCGGCCAACCTCAACAAGGACATCTACGAGTTCTGCATTGAGATGATGGGCCTCGAGGGCCAGCTCTACGGCAGCTACGAGATGCGCCGCAGCGAGTACGTGGGCGGCGGCGATACCCGCAAGGCGTTCCTGCGCAGTCGGGCCAACTCCATCGAGGGTGGCACCACCGAGGTGATGAAGAACATCCTCGGCGAGCGGGTGCTCGGGCTGCCCGGCGACGTGCGAGTCGACAAGGACCGCAGCTGGCTCGAGGTTCCTCGCAACTAGGAGCTAGGACCGCGCGGAGAGGGATCGGCGGGCGGCCTTGGCCGCCCGCTCCTCTGCCTTGATCTCCTGCCAGCGGCGGACGATGGTCTCGTCGTCATCTGGCTCGCCAGCGAAGACGTGCGGGTGGCGACGGACAAGCTTGGCGTCGATGCCGGCGGCGACGTCGGCCAGGGTGAACAGGCCCTCCTGCTCGGCCATGGCGCTGTGCAGCACGACCTGGAACAACAGGTCGCCAAGCTCTTCGCACAGGTCTTCGACTGCGTCATCGTCGTCTACGTCGAAGCGTCTGAGCACCTCCGCGACCTCGCCGGCCTCTTCGAGGACGTAGGGGATGAGCGTCTCGTGCGTCTGGCGGGCGTCCCACGGGCAGCGCTCGCGCAGGGTTCGCACCGTCGCCCGCAGCTTCTCGAGCTCGACGCCAACCGGAGCCGCGAGGATGGGGATCCACAGCGTCGTGAGATGATCGGCGACGACCGAGCGGTCGAGGTCGGCCCAGTCGACCTCGACGATGACCTCGTCGGGCAGGCCAAGCCGCTGCATGATCGTCACCCTGGCATCGCCGGGTTCTTCGACGGCCAGCTTGATGGATGACAACACGAAGCCTGAATCGCACTGCGCCACGAGCAGCGGCCCCCGCTCCCCGGCCGCCTCACTGGCAAAGCGGTGACCGTCGACGAGACGGACGCCGCCGGCAAGCGGATCAATGCCCAGGCGAGCCCACGCCATGTCGAGGAACGACAGCGCCGGCACCAGCTCGACCTCGATGCCGCGAGCGGCTGCGCCACGCCGCAACAGCTCGACGGTGCGCTCCGCGACCAACGGCGACCCCGGCACGCCGTACACGACCCGGCCCAGAGCGACCGCAGCGTCGAGGACCTGGCGTGCGATGGTCTCGTACACCTCGTCCATGCACGCCGACGCGTCGTACACGGCGTCGAACGTCGCGGCACCCACGATCGCGCCTGCCGCGGGATGACGGGACGTACGGAGGAATCGGGCGGCAGCTGGCACGGCTTCGAACGCCGCGATGGCTACGGGTGCAAGGAGATCCGCACCTCCTGGCCCGAGGCCAACCACCGCAACCGTCGGCCGCAGGTGGGCCGACGCCGTCACGGCGACGGCGAGCCGGGGTCCGAAGCAGACCCATCTGCGCCGGGACCGGCACCACCGCGGACTCCGGGTGGTGAGGTTCGCGGCGATGTGGCCGGCTGCGAGGTGGACACCTCTGGGCCCCGTGGCGGCACGACACCGCGGCCCCCGGAGCTGGCCTCGCCCCACGTGCCGAACCGGGTGTCGATGCGCACGTCCGCCTTCAGGCGGAGGTCATCGATCTGGGCCTTCACCTTGGCTTGCCCTGCCGTGGTCAGCTCTGAGGTCAGCTGGTCCCTGACCTCATCGAGCGGCGGCGTCTGCGCCGAGGTGACCTGGATGATGTGCTGCCCGAAGCTCGTCTGCACCGGCTGCGACAGCTCACCGACGCCAAGCTTGCGCACCGCATCCGCAAACTCGGGCACGTAGCCGGAGAGGTCGCTCTCTGCGACACAGCCGAGGTCGCCACCCTGGGCGCCGGAACCGGGGTCCTTCGACTCCGCTTTGGCGATGACGGCAAAGTCGGCGCCTGCGACGATGCGCGCCCTGGCATCGACCGCCTTCTCAAGAGCATCTGGGCCCTTGGTGTACAGGATGTGGCGGATGCACTTCTTGGCGAGGGACTGCGAGCGTGCCGCATAGGCGGCCTTCACGGCGGCGGCGTCCGGCGCCGGCCCACCCACGGCTGCGGTGAACACGTCGAACTCGGCCTTGCGCGTCTTGAGGATCGTCCGATAGCTGGCCGGAAACGAGTCGAGGAGGTTTTCGCCGGTGTTCGGGAGCGTGTACTGCTCTGTGATCTCGGATGCGGCCGTGACGAGCGCGGCGTCGGTCACCGGCACGTTGCGCCGCGCTAGCTCCTGCTCGACGAGCTTGTACTGGATCTGCTGGTCGAGGATCAGTGCAACGGCAGGCGCGTCGTAGGTGCCGTCCTCTGACCCGGTGAAGACTGCGTGGGTCTGCTGCTCCACGAGCTGGACGAACGTCTTGTTCTTCGCGAACGCGGCCAGCTCTGCATTGACATCGCGGCGGCTGATGACGGCGCCGTTGACCTTGGCCGCGTAGGCGATGCCGCTACAGCCGCTGAGGCCACCGGCGAGGGCAAGCCCTGCGGCCGCGATCGTCAGGCGCGACCATCCCGTCCGCCGAACGGCGGTAGCGAGGGCGGCACCGGCTGGCGTGAACGCAGTGCTGGGCGAAGAGCTGTTCGAACGGGTCACCGAGGGCGGCACGCTACCGGTTGGCCCCGCACCGCACGACTTCACCAGTGCGGCAGGTCTCCCAGCGGCGCCACCGGCGCATCACAGCGGCATCAGCTCGCGCACGAACGCGATGAGCGCCTCGACGAGCGACACCCCCGACGGCGCGGGATCGCCCATTCTCTTGCCTTGGAGGGGCAGCACGATCTGCGACATGCCTGGCCGGTTGACGTCCGGTTTCAGCACCGCCTTGGGATGGAGCCGGGCGAGGCGAAGCTCCTGGCTGGTCTTGAGCTCGACCGGCGCCATCCGCACCGTGATGGCGCTCGGCCCACTGCCCGGCATGCCCTTGCCGACGACGATCTCGCGGAGCCCGACGCGCTCGCACTCTGCGCGCAGGTGACCGACCGCGATGAGCCCAGACGCCGGTCCAGGCAGTGGACCAAAGCGGTCCTGCCACTCGCGTTGGATGTCGTCGACCTCCTCATGCGTCAGCACGCCGGCAAGGCGCCGATATGCCTCCAGTCGAGCGTCGTCCCGGGGCACGTACGTCACGGGAAGGTTGGCCTCGATGGGCAGCTCGAGCGTGGTGTCGACGCGCACGGCCACCGGCTCACCCTTCAGCTCCGACACCGCCTCCGACACCATCTGGACGTAGAGGTCGTAGCCGACTGCTGCGATGTGGCCCGACTGGTTGCCGCCGAGAAGGTTGCCTGCGCCTCGGATCTCGAGATCGCGCATGGCGATCTTGAAGCCAGAGCCGAGCTCTGTGTGTTCGCCGATGGTCTTCAGGCGCTCGTAAGCCTCCTCGGAGAGGACCTTGTCGGCGGGATGGAACAGGTAGGCGTAGGCGCGCTGCCCCGCTCGGCCGACGCGTCCGCGGATCTGGTGCAGCTGGCCGAGTCCGAGGAGGTCGGCGCGCTCGACGACGAGGGTGTTGACGGTCGGCATGTCGATGCCGGACTCGATGATGGTCGTGCACACCAAGACATCGAACTTGCCCTCCCAGAAGTCGTAGACGGCCTGTTCGAGGCTGCCTTCGTCCATCTGGCCATGGGCGACGCAGATGCGCGCTTCCGGCACCAGCTCCCGCAGCTCGATGGCCTTCTCCTCGATGTCACGCACCCGGTTGTGCACGTAGAAGACCTGACCCTCCCGCAACAGCTCTCGCCGTATGGACTCGGCCACGGCCCGCTGGTCGAACTCGCCGACATAGGTGAGGATCGGCAGACGCTCCGCCGGCGGCGTGTTGAGGATGCTGAGGTCCCGGATGCCGGTGAGGCTCATCTCTAGCGTCCGGGGG
>JAYUDU010000196.1:0-1999 GCA_043739605.1 Acidimicrobiales bacterium
TCTGCGAGGCCTCGAGGTGACGTGTGAACACGACGCGAGGATCTGTTGTGAGCGCCCGCGTGCCGCGGGGTCCGCCGCCCTGAACGAGCGCCACCCGCAACGACCCGGATGCGCGGCCCGCGCCCCCGCCCAGGCCGACGAGCGCCACACAGCACACCGCGGCGCCAGCCGCGCCTGCCACGCGCCCGTGGTCGGCGCGACCCTTGACGGTGGCGACGGCACCAACGATCTCCGCAACCGCAGCCGCCGCGAGGCACACGGCAAGCGTCACGCCAAACACGGCGCCGCCGGTGCGCGCGGCCGGTGCCAGCGGCCCCGCGGCCTGGCCGAGCGTGATGCCCCCCATCGGGAAGCCTTCGAACGGCGCAACCGTGCGTCCCCACTCGCCAAGCGCCATGGCTGCGCCAAACAGGAACGGCGCGGCACCCCGACCACCGGCGATGGCGAGTGCTGCGCTGACCACGGCGAAGAATGTCTCGATCGCCACCAGGGCGATGAACCCCGGCCACGAGAACTCGTGCGTCCAGAAGATGCCGACCGTGTACAGGCCGAACCCGAACCCGAGCCCGGCGACCAGTCGGCCTCGCAGCCCGCGCCGCCGCAGGTGCGCGGCATGGATGCCAAGCCCGACGATGCCGGCGATCCACAGGCCCATCGGGGGAACGGACATTGCGGTGACCAGCCCGGCCACCAGACCGACGGCGAACCTCGGCGCAAACCGGGACGTACGGGAAGAGCGCGGCGATGGCGCAGTCGCCTCGTCCGGCGAACCCGTCCGTGACACGGATGGCGACCCTACTCACGCACCCGTCACCCCCCGAGGCGCGGGAGCTCCTGGGACAAGGTGAGGACCGACGCGAAGAGGTCGCCGTGCTGGCGGACGCGGGTGAGGACCTCGTCGTACCTGCGTTGGGCGTAGGTGGGCGTTGGCGACTCGGCGAGCACATCGACCTCCGCCCACGTCAGCGGGCAGCTCGCGAACGGCTCGGCCCGTGCCCGCAACGAATACACCGCGATGGTCGTCTTCGACGGCTCGTTCTGGAACCAATCGACGAGCACCTTTCCGCCGCGCAGGTCCTTGCGTTGCGTCGACACGACGAGTCTCGGATGGCGAGCCTCCAACAGCTGCGCGATGGAGCGCGCAAACGACCTGGTCTCGGCGAACGTCGCGTCCGGCCGGTTGATGGGGACGTACAGCTGGAGGCCCTTCGATCCCGACGACTTGACAACGGCTTCAAGGCCGACCGCATCGAGGATCTCCTTGACGAGCAACGCCACCTGCGCGCACTCGACGGCCGTCGCCGGGGCCCCGGGGTCGAGGTCGAACACGACTGCGGTGGGCACTCCAGGGGCCCCGACGGCGCGCGCCATCGGTGCGTGCAGCTCGAGCGCGGCCAGGTTCCCGAGCCATACGAGCGTCGCCACCTCTTCGGCCACGACGAACGGCACCATCTCGGGCTCGGTTCGGCGGCGCGGCCCAGGCTCACCCCACCGGGTGCCGTCGCTGGTGACGCGCAGCTCGACGGTCCTGACCCAGTCCGGGGTGTGCGACGGCGCTCGCTTCTCGAAGAACGAGGGACCATCGCTGCCGCTTGGATAGCGAACGCGCGTCAGCGCCCGGCCGGCGAGGTGGGGGAGCAGGACCGGGCCGATGGCTTGCAAGTAGCCGATCACCGAGGCTTTGGTGGTGCCGTCGGGATACAGCGCCTTGTCAAGGTTGGAGAGGGAGAGGCGGCGCCCGCCGACCTCGACCTCGACACGAGGGCCAGCCATCAGAGCGCGATGCAGTCTGCGGGTCGCTTGTCGGGACGGAGGCCCTTCACCACGGGGAAGCGCAAGTGGCCGTTGGGCGAGACCATGGCGTATTCGACGTCGACGACCAGGACCGGAGCGAGGGGTCGGGTGACACGTTCGCGTGCTGCGGGCAGGTCGACGAAGGGGCTGTGGGTGACCGAGAACCGCTCGGTCAACGGCCACAAGGCGGTCAACATCGCATCGG
>JAYUDU010000197.1:0-1997 GCA_043739605.1 Acidimicrobiales bacterium
TATCCCTTCCTGGTCAACGATCCGGGCGAGGGCGCGCAAGCCAAACGACGCGCTCACGCCGTTGTCATCGATCACCTCCTGCCGCCGATGACGCGGGCGGACGTCTACGACGACACCGCGAAGCTGGAGCAGCTGTTCGACGAGTACGCCCAGCTGCAAGCGCTCGACCCGTCGAAGCTGCCGCCCCTTCGTGCGCGCATCTGGGCTCTGCTTGCCGAGGCCAACATCGACCGCGACCTCGGTCTCGATGAACAGGCGCCAGCTGGCGACGCGTTCGACGATGTCATCGTCGACGTCGACGGCTACTTGTGCAGTCTGAAGGACGCGCAGATCCGGGGTGGCCTGCACACCCTCGGCGCCGCTCCGTCAGGCGAACCGCTCGTGGATCTTGTGCTTGCCATCACCCGGCTGCCCCATGGCTCCATCGCCTCGCTACGGACCGCAGTCGCAGAGGTGCTCGGCATCGACGCCACCGACGTCCGGAACGCAGATGCCATCGAGGCGGAATGCCGGCGGCGTCTGACGCGGTGCGCCGAACGGGGATGGGTCGCACCGCCGGGTGAGCTCGCCACCGTCGTGTGGGCGTGCGAGTGGCTCGTCCCCAACCTGTGTCGTGCGACCGACGAGATCGACAACCTCCTCGCCGGGCTCCGGGGTAGATATGTGCCCGCGGGGCCGAGCGGAAGCCTCACCCGCGGCGGTGCCCACGTGCTGCCAACGGGCCGCAACTTTTACAGCCTCGACCCCAAGGCCCTCCCCACCCAGCTCAGCTGGGAGGTCGGTTGCAAGCTCGCTGACGCCCTCCTGCAGCGGCACATGGACGAGGAGGGCACCTACCCAACCACGGTCGGCCTCGTCCTGTGGGGTACTGCGATGATGCGCACACAGGGCGATGACGTGGCGGAGGCGCTGGCATTGATGGGCATCCGCCCCGTCTGGGAGCAGGAATCTCGGCGAGTCATCGGGCTCGAGGCGATCCCTTTGGCAGAGCTCGGTCGCCCCCGCATCGACATCACGCTACGAGTGTCCGGCTTCTTTCGCGATGCGTTTCCCAACCTCGTCAACCTGATCGACGAGGCCGTCGAGCTCGCCGCATCGCTCGACGAACCCGCCGAGGACAACCGCGTGCGAGCCGCCGGGGCCGGCGACCCCCGCATCTACGGTCCGACGCCAGGCAGCTATGGCGTCGGCATCCTGACGGTGCTGGAGCAGAAGAGCTGGCGTACCGATGACGACCTCGCGGCGGTGTACGTGGCGTGGTCTGGGTGGTCCTACGGACGCCGCGGGTACGGCGTGGCGGACGAAGATGCCATGAAGCGTCGCTTCTCGGCCATCGATGTGGCCGTGAAGAATCAGGACAACCGTGAGCACGACATCTTCGACTCCGACGACTACCTGCAAGAGCACGGGGGCATGGTCGCCACCATCCGCTCGCTCACCGGGCGCGATCCCAAGGCGTGGTTCGGCGACTCAGCAGACCCCGGTCGCCCCGTCGTGCGATCGCTTGCGGAGGAGGCCGCCAGGGTCGTCCGCACCCGTGTCGTCAACCCGAAGTGGATTGCTGCGATGCAGCGGCACGGCTACAAGGGCGCGTTCGAGATGGCTGCCACCGTCGACTACCTCTTCGGCTACGACGCGACGGCACACGTCGTCGACGACTGGATGTACGACCGGGTCACCGATGCCTACGTCGGCGATGCGGACATCCGGAAGTTCTTCCACGACGCCAACCCATGGGCGCTTACCTCCATCGCCGAGCGGCTGCTCGAGGCCAACGAGCGCGGCATGTGGGACGCATCGGCCGAGCGCGTCGCCACGCTCCGCTCGGCCGTCCTGGAGGCAGAGGGTTGGGAGGAGTCGCGGTGAGCCGGCTGCGGTTCTCGGCTGTCGTCGGCCAAGACGAAGCGAAGCTCGCCCTTGTGCTCGCGGCGGCCACGCCAACGCTGGGCGGTGTCCTCTTGCGCGGTGACAAGGGTGGCGCCAAGACGACGCTGGCA
>JAYUDU010000198.1:0-1993 GCA_043739605.1 Acidimicrobiales bacterium
GGTCTGGCCGTAGCTCTGCGGCGGGGCGCCGAACGGTGGCGGTGGTGGCGGCGCCCCATATGGCGCCGGCGCGCTTGGGCCAGGAGGGGGAGGGGGAGGCGGAGGGCCACCGGCCGGAGGGGGAGGAGGCGTTGCCCACGGGTCGGAGGCGGGCGGCTGTCCCCAGGGATCGCTCACCCCCCCAGTGTTGCAGACGTGGGGTCGCCGGCGTCGTACAACTCCAGGTGCCGCGATCCAGCGGCCGACGAGACGGGTCCGGCGATAGGTTGCTCGCCATGGCAGACGCCCACGGCCAGTGGATCGAGCGGGACGCAGCCGTCGTCTGGCATGGCTTCACGCAGATGTCCGCCTACGCCGACAACGCGCCGCTCATCATCGAAGCTGGTGAGGGGCGTGAGCTCATCGACGTCGAGGGTCGCCGCTACCTCGATGCGATCTCGTCGCTGTGGGTGACCACCCTCGGCCACCACGTGCCAGAGCTTGATGCGGCTCTCATCGCGCAGGTGGGCAGGATCGCGCACTCCACGTTGCTCGGCAACGGCAACCGCATCGTCATCGAGCTGGCAGAGGCCCTTGCCGCAGTCGTGCCTGTCGAGCGCCCACACGTCCTCTTCGCCAGCGACGGCGCGTCCGCCGTCGAGCAGGCCATCAAGATCGCCTTCCAGCATTGGACCAACCGGGGCGTCACCACCCGCACCTCGTACCTGGCGCTTGGCCAGGCGTACCACGGCGACACCATCGGGTCGCTGTCGATCGGCGCCGGCGGGTTCGGCACAGACGTCTTCGACCCGCTGCGCTTCCCGGTCGTCCGCACGCCCGGCTACGACGACCCGGCGTGGGCCGACACCGCGATCACGGCGCTCGATGTCCACGCCGACCACCTCGCTGCGTTCATCCTCGAGCCACTCGTCCAAGGCGCCGCCGGCATGCTCGTCGCCGACGCGGAAGACGTCGGACGTGTCGTGCGCCACGCGCAGCACCTCGGGGTGCTGGTCATCGCAGACGAGGTGGCGACCGGGTTCGGCCGCACCGGCACGCTCTTCGCGTCAGAGCAGTGCGGCGTCAGGCCCGATCTCATGTGCATCGGCAAGGGCATCACCGGCGGCTACCTGCCGATGTCCGCCACCGTGGCGAGCGACGCCGTCTACGCCGCGTTCCTCGGCCCCGATCTCTCGGAGAAGACCCTCTACCACGGGCACTCGTATTCGGGGAACGCGCTGGCCGCCGCCGTCGCACTGCGCCACCTCCAGCTGATGAGCGAGTGGGACATCCTCGCCAACGTGACCGCGCGCGCCGCCCAGCTCGGTGAGGCCCTGGCGGCGCGCATCACCCCGCTGGCCGAGGTGCTGGCGGTCCGCCAGCGGGGCCTGATGGTCGGTGTCGAGCTGGCTCGACCCGATCTCGCAGAGCGATGGGGCCGGCGGGTGTGCGCGGCCTGCGTGCAGCGGGGCGTGCTCCTTCGCCCGCTGGGAGATGTCGTCGTGCTGATGCCGATGCTGACCACGACATCCGACGACGTCGACCGCATCGTCACCGCGCTCGCCGAGGCCATCGTCGAGGTCGCCGAGGCCGACGCCCGCCTGATGTCGTGAAGGACTGGTCGTCCGCCGTCGCAGCGCAGCTCGCGGCGACGCGTGCCGCAGATCGGTGGCGGGTGCATCGGTCCTTCGACGCGTTGGGGCGGTCCGGCCTCCTGCCCGATGGGCGGCGGGTCGTGGACCTCGCCAGCAACGACTATCTCGGACTTTCGAGCCACCCAAGGGTCATCGACGCCGCCCACGCCGCGCTCGACCGGTGGGGGACGGGCTCGGGAGCGAGCCGGCTCGTCACCGGGAGTCGGCCCGTGCACCACGACCTCGAGGCTGCTCTTGCCGACTGGAAGCACGCCGAGGGTGCAGTCGTGTTCCCGACCGGGTACGCCGCGAACCTCGGCGTGATCGGGGCGCTGTGCACCGCCGCCACCTCTGTCGGGGGCCGGGTGCGGATCTTCTCA
>JAYUDU010000199.1:0-1988 GCA_043739605.1 Acidimicrobiales bacterium
GCCCGTGGTCGGCCTCGTCGGCGGCGATCTGTGCCGCACGCTCGGCGGTCGACCGGCCGGCACGCCCGCACAGACAGCGGCTGCGGTGGCCCGTCTCAACGGCCGCGCCCACGATGCGGCGGCGTTCCCGGTCGACCTGCTCGTCGTCCGGCTCGACGACGGCGACGAGCGCATCGCCGTGGCCCATGTCGTCGCCCGCAACCGGACGTGGACCCGGGTGTGGGCGGTTGGCAACGCCGCATGGCTCGGTGGGTGGAACCCATGGCCTCGTGCCCACCCCGGCGACGCCAAGGCCGACCTCATCGACGCCACGCTCCGGCTCGGCGACGTCTTGAAGGTGCGGGCCCGACTTCCGCTCGGTGCCCACATGCCGCATCCGTCCATCACAGAGCGCCGCCGCACGTTCCACGCCGTCGATTTCGGCCGTCGGCTCGATGTCTGGATCGACGGCCGTCGCGCCGGCCCCGCCACCCGCATCGACGTCACCCTCCGCCCGGACGCCATCACCGTTTACGTCTGACCCGAACCTGGCGGAGGGTGATAGGCCAGAGCGCATGCTCACGATGGTGGTCTTGGCGGCAGGTATGGGGTCGCGGTTCGGGGGGCCCAAACAGCTGGTTCCCGTCGGTCCGTCCGGCGAATCGATCCTCGACTACAACGTCCACGACGCCCTCGCCGGTGGCTTCGAACGCGTCGTCATCGTCACTCGACCAGAGCTGGCCGACCGGGTCGCCGCGCTCATCGAGCGCGGTCCGGCGCTCGGCGGTGCCGACGTCGTCGTCACCCTCCAGCACGTGCCGGCAGGGCGCACCAAGCCGTGGGGGACAGCAGAGGCGGTCGCAGCCGCCGCGCCTCACGTCGATGGAGCGTTCGCCATCGCCAACGCCGACGACCTCTACGGCGCGGCGTCGTTCGCGGCGCTCGCATCACACCTCGCCGAGCACCCACAAGGTGGCGGGGCCGTCGGGTTTCGGCTCGGCGAGACGGTGCCGGCCCAAGGGTCTGTCTCACGCGCCGTGCTCGCCACCTCAGCCGGCATCATCCGCGACCTCGTCGAGGTGCACGGCATCCACAGGGTGGGCGATGGCTTCGCCCCAGCCACGGTCGACGCCGTCGGCAGGCTCGGCGCAGACACGCCGGTGTCGATGAACCTGTGGGGCCTCCCGCTCGAAGCGATGGATCGCCTCAACGAGGCCGCAGCCGCGTTCATCGCCCTGCCAGAATCGCAGCGTCGGGGCGAGGTGCTGCTGCCGGACGTCGTGCGGTCGATGGTGGCCGCTGGTCTCGCCATCCGCGTCCTGGAAACGACCGACCGATGGGCAGGGCTCACCAACCCAGAGGACCTTGCCGGCGTCGCCGCCCATGCGGCCGCGACCTGGCCGAGCCCCCTCTGGCCCACATCAAGCCCCTGAGTCGGGCGATCTCTCGATCATCCGCGCCGCACCAGGGGGGCGCCTCCTACGCTCCATCGCCGTGCACCCGTACGTCGCAGAGGAGTTCACGCCAGAGGAGGCGACGATCCTGCGGCGCTACATGACCAACCTCGACCAACCCGTCTTTGCCCTGGTCAACCTGCCCGAGGTCGTCAAAGGAGCCCTGTTCGCTCGGTACTCGCGGTCGTCGAAGAGCCTGAGGCGCCTGTTCCTCGATGAGTTCGTCGGCGAGCTGGACATCACCGGCGACGAGACGATCGACGCGACCGTTGGCGTCGACAGGGCAGAGCAGCTGTACGAACGGGTGTTCCTGGAGTACGGCGACGACTCTGTCGCCCAGCTCGGTGGGGTCCACCTGGCATGCGAGCAGGCCTCCAACATGCTCACCAAGGTGCTCGAGTGGGGTCGCCTCATGAGCTATCTCGAGCAGAGCACCCGCTACATCGCGTATGACACCCGCGGCGCGGATGGCCGCTACCGATACTTCCGCGACCCGGATGTCCTCGACTCTCCCATGGGCGCCAGGTACGTCGGCGAGATCGACCGCCTCTTCGA
>JAYUDU010000200.1:0-5394 GCA_043739605.1 Acidimicrobiales bacterium
GCGTCGACCGCTGCGCCATCTGCGCCGTTCTTGTCGCCGCGCCCCATCCAGCGCGAAGCCGCAAGCGCGGCGGCCTCGGTGACGCGCACCAACTCAAGGGCAAGGTTGCGGTCGGGCGGTTGGCCGGTCGAGGCGTTGGCGTCGGGACCGGAGGCGCTCATGCGCGGGGAGACTAGGGCGGCGCCGAGCCGGCACGGCAACTGCCCGATGCTCCGGCGGCGGGCTTCGCGTTGCACGAAGAGGCACCGGTCGGCAAACATGGGCGCCCCGTGACGGTGATCGACGCTCCTGATGCGGCATCGGCGACCCCGCCCGCCCGCATCGATGGCGATCGCGCGAGCGCACCCACGTCGTCGGCGCGGGCATCGGAGACCCTGGTCCGGCATGCCTGGCCGGCGGTCCTCTGCGTCGCTCTCCTCGGTGGCCTCATCGCCCGGCTCGCTGCGACGGGACCGCTGTGGCTCGACGAGGCGCTCACCGTCAACTTCTCGAAGTTGCCGTTCACCGAGATCCCATACGCACTGCGGGGGGACGGTGCCCCCCCCTTGTTCTACCTCGTGCTGCACGTCTGGATGCGGGTGTTCGGCTCGAGCACGTGGGCCGTGCGGTCGCCGGCCCTCGTGTTCGGGATCGCCACCCTTCCTGTGGTCGGTGCCATCGCTCGGCGTGCCGCCCCTCGGGACCTCGGCGGCGTCGCGGCGTGGGCGAGCGTGGCCATCCTCGCCTCGAACCCGTTCGCCATCCGGTACTCGACGGAGACGCGCATGTATTCGTTGGTGGCGTTGCTCGCGGCCTCCGGTGTGCTCCTGGCGCTGAGGGCACTTGAACGACCCATCGCCTCCCGGTTGGTGCCGCTTGGGCTGTGCGCGGCGGCGCTCCTCTACACCCACTACTGGGCGATGTTCCTCCTCATGTCCACCGGCATCGTTCTCGCGGCGCGTGCGTGGCGCCGCCGCGCCCGCCCTGAAGAGGTGCGTGCCCACGTCTTGGTGCTCGGCTCGTTGGTCGTTGGCTCGCTGCTCTTCCTGGCGTGGGTGCCCGCATTCCTCTACCAGGCAGCCCACACGGGCACGCCATGGGCGACGCCAGCCAGCTTCGCAGCGATGGTCGATGTTGCGGCCGAGTACACCGGCGGGCTGGCCCAGGGGTCGCGCATCCTCGCCTACGTGCTGTCCACGCTCGGCTTCTTGGGCGTGGTGGGCCGAGCCCGCGCCGACGGCCGCGTCGAGCTCGACCTGAAGGGGGGTGGGCCCGGGCGTCCGTTGCTCGGCATCATGGTGCTGACGCTCGCCATCGCCATCACCCTCGGCATCCTCAGCGGCGCGGCGTTCGCGGGCCGCTACACATCGGTCGTGTTCCCGCTCGCCGTCGTACTTGCCGGGCTCGGCGTCGCTGCGCTGGGGAGTCCGTCCGCCCGCACGGTGGCGCTCGCCGTCGTGGTCATCCTCGGCCTGACGACAGCCATCCCCCATCAGCTGCGATATCGGTCACAGGCCGGAATCCTCGCCGACCGCATCGCGGTCGAGGCGCATGACGGCGACGTGGTCGGCTACTGCCCTGACCAGGTCGGCGTTGCCGTGTCCCGTCTCCTTGGCACGCGCTTCGCAGCACTCGCGTTCCCCCGCGGCACCGGTCCGTTCGTCAACTGGGTCGACTACGCCCAGGTCAACGAGGACCGGTCGCCCGCTCAATACGCTCTTGACCTCGACCGCATGGCCGGACCAGACCACACCATCTGGTTGGTGTCCTCACACGACTACGTCACCTCCAACCGGCCGTGTGGGTCCGTCGAGAGTCAACTGCTCGCCGCCCGTCCCGGTGGCCGGCAGGTGATGGCCCCCATGCGCCAGTTCTGGGAGCACGCCGCGCTGTTCAAGTATTAGCTCCGTGTTCTTGCTCCGCAGCCGCGGCACGGGCTTTCCGGGCGTCTTCCCTCCTGCGGGCGCGCGCCTGTCCTCCGCTGACGCTCCCCCCAGGTGTGCGTCCTCGTCAGTCCAGACGTCCGACGCCCGGTGCCGCTTTTGCTCCGCACCCGTAGCCGACGGGTCCGCCGGTCGTTGCGCTCGACCCGGCGATTCGTCGACGGAGGCGTGATCGCGAGGCGCCTGCTACCGGGCGGCGAAGGGGGCGAGGGCCCGTTTGGAGGTGAGGGTGCGGTCGGCCTTGACGTCGCGGAGGGAGGGGCACGCCATGAGGGCGCCGAGGCCCGCGTCGGTCACGTCGGTGCGAGACAGCTCGAGGCTGGCCAGTTTGGGCAGGCCGGCGAGGTGACGCAAGCCCCGGTCGCCAACGGCGGTGTTGGAGAGATCGAGCGTACGGAGCTTGCGCAACGCGCCGAACGAGCGGCAGCCGCGATCGTCGATGTCTGCGCCGCGGAGGTCGAGGCGTTCGAGGTGGCGGAGCTTGCCGATGGCCGCGAGTCCGGCGGGGCCAACGGGAAGGCCCCGCAGGCACAGCGACTTCAGCGAGGGGGCGTCGGCGAGTGCCAGTAGATCGTCGGCGCCGACCTGGGTGCCACACACGTCGAGGTGCGTGAGCGCCGGCAGCTCTGCGAGCGGAGCGAGCGGGGCTGGGCCACCGACCTCGGCGCCCCACATGGTGAGACGTCGGAGGGGGTGGAGTCGGGCGAGCGACGCCAACCCTGCTCTGCCGACGGCGATGCCCCCGAGGCCGAGGCGCTGGATCGACCCAGAGCCGTCGAACGCCCCGAGGCCTTGGCCGGTGCAGCCGGTGTTGGAGAGGTCGAGGATGCGCAGGTGTGCCAGCGAGGCCACCGCGAGGAGCGCCTCGTCGTCAACCTCAGTCGCCCACAGGTGCAGTTCGGTCAGCGCAGGAACCCTGCGGAGATGGGCGAGTGCCTCGGACGTCGTCTCGGTTCGCTGGAGGTGCAGGGCCCGCAGCAGCGGCGTGCCGGCGAGGACGCTGTCGAGCGCTCCGCCGCGCGTCCTGGTTCCACCGATGTCGAGGCGGTGGAGCAGCAGGAGCCGAGCGAGCGGGGCGATCGCATCGTCATCGACCGGTGCGTTGAGACGCAGTTCGTGCAGGAAGGGGAGCAAGGGGATGCGGGCAACGCCATCAGCCGTGACGCTCGCGGAATCGACCCACAAGGCGCCGATGCCGGCCGCGGCCGCCTCGTCCGACGCCAGAGGTGCCAACAGCTCAAGGTCGCCGGCCCGGTCGTGCAGCCAGATGCCGAGGCCGCCGGCAGGCGGGTTGACGCGGACTCTGCCTCTGGCAGCGACCAGGCGCGTCCACGGCCGCTGCGGGGTCGACCTGCCTGCGACCTCGCCGACGGTGGTGTGCTCTGGGAACGCAAGGGTCACCCTGGCCGGCCGCTGGCGGACGGGTTGGTGAGCCTCGTCCGCCACCACTGCCAGCGGCGGCGGCGGGGCTTGTCGCGCCTGTGCCTTCGCCGATCCCGCCTTTGACTTGGAGCGGGGGGTGGATGTGGACGTGGTCGCCGACTTGGGTCGCTTGGCGCGTGGTGACGTCGCCTCAGGTGAGGCCGCCGTTGGCTTCTGGTCGACGTTGGGGGCGCCGGCCGCGGTCACGTCGGCGATGGCGTCCACCCCGGCGAGGGTGGGCTCGGTCGACGAAGGTGTTGCTGTGTCAGATGCGGCCCGGCGCGGGCGTCGCGCCGGCACATCGGTTGGCTCTGGGCCGTCGGAGGGTCGGGATGCGCGGCTCATGGGATGTCCCAACGATACGCCGGATGTCGAGGTATCACGATGCGGATTCGGCGTCGCACAACTCCGCGGACGTCCGTCGGCCGGATGGGCGGAGAACGGAAGCGTTCGCTTCGCCGTTCACGACTCTCCTAGCGTGGCATCTCAGCATGGTTCGCTCCGCCGCAGACGATCGCCGGAACCGCTCAGTCGGTCCGCTCCTCGGCGGTACGCGGGTGGGTGGCCGGCACCGGTCGCTCGCGACGTTGGAGCTGCGGGGCATCCCCGATGGGCGGGTTGAGGGGTTCATCGGTTCGCTGACGGCCCTCGGCTTTCGTGTCAGTAGGTCGGGCAAGCAGCTCGTCGTGCCCAACCGCGACCTCGCCGCGGTGCGCTCGTTGCTCGACCTCGAACGACTCGGGACGCGTGACAAGGCGCACCAGCAGCGCTTCGACGACCGGTGGTGGTTTGGGCTCGTCGACGCGGCATCCGACCTCGCCGACGTCGTCGACCCCGAAGGGGGCATCGAGCCCGCGGTGCTCGATCAGTGGAGCGACGCACACTCGACCTTCGTCAAGAAGGGTGTGCATGCCGGTTTCACCAACGCGGCGTTCGGCCGCGTGCTTGGCCTCGCCGACGCCGTTGACGCACTCTTGCGCAGTGGCCGGCCGGCGCAGGCCGTGGACTGCGCTGGCGCGCTCGTCGTTGCCGCGCAGCGGTTGCGCTGAGCGCCCTCGGCGCGACGCACCGCCTCGCTTCGCTGTTCGTCGGAAGAGCCCATGGACCGCGTCCTCGCAGAGCTTGAGGTGCGGCACAGCCGGCCCATCGCGCCGACGCGGCGGGTCGCACTCGGCCGGCTCTTCCTCCCGACCGACCCCTCGCCCGGTTACGGAGGGGTGTTGTTGGCCGGGATCGTCGCGATCTTCGCCCAGGCACTCGACGAGGAGGGCATCGACGACCTCCTCGACCTCCTCGACCTGTTGGAAGTGGGGGCGCGGGTCGGTCAACCGCGGCTGCGCCACCGCTTTCAGGTCGATCTCATCGGCCTCGACATGTCGCACCACCAGCTGATCGACCCGGAGCAGGGCGGCGGCGCGGTGTTCCAGCTGGAGGACAAGGAGCATCCGGTTCCTCAGGTGCTCGCAGCGGCGTATGCGGCGGGCAAGTTGTCGTACACCGCACGTCACGACGTCTTCCGCCTGCTCCGCAAGGCCGTCCACTGGGCTGGCGGACCCGGACCAGAGCTGCTGCGCTTCCTGTCGGGAGGGGAGGCCGCGTACAAGCGATGGGCGCATGGTCACGGAACCCAGACCGAGCAGACGTGGGCGCTTCGGATCCTCGGGCTCGATGCGTGCGACCGAATGGACAAAGCCGTCGTCCAACGGCGGTACCGGGATCTCATCAGGGCGGCCCACCCGGACGTCGGCGGCGACATCGACGCCGCGGCGCAACGCATCACCGATCTCACCGAAGCCCGTCGGATCCTGTTGGAGGTGGCGTGACGAGGGCGGCTCGCTGGCGAGGCGCACCACCACCACCAGATCGCCGGTGAGACCGAATCGCACCTCTTTGGGTGGTGACGGCCACGGGTTGCGGCGGGGAGGATGCCGGAGATGTCTCGATCGGTGGCGATTGGGCATCAAGGCGGGGAGAAATTTCGCCGATCCATGGCGCGAGTCACGACGGTCTCGACCGTTGCTCTCAGTGAAACAAACACAGCCGGTGGCCG
>JAYUDU010000201.1:0-5386 GCA_043739605.1 Acidimicrobiales bacterium
GAGCGCACCGTGAAGAACGTCGTCCAGGACATCACCCGCCGCCACAACCTCCGCAACCGCACCCACGCCGTCGCCTACGCCCTCCGCCAAGGCCTCATCTAATGCCCGTTCGGGCACCGGACGCCACGTCAAGATGGCACACGTGACCCGCCTTCCCGCCGAAGCGGATGTCCAGGGGGTTCCGGGATGATTCATGAGGTCGACGAGAGCCTGCGCATGCTCATGCGCAGAGAGGCGCTGCAAGGTGCCGACATCGAGATCGTCTTCGACGCGCCCACCAAGGATTGGGCTGGGCGCCGCAACACGCCGACCATCGACGTGTACCTGTACGACGTCAGGGAAGACGCAGGTCGCCGCTCCGAGGGGCACATCCCCGTGCGCGGCGCCGACGGCTTCATCACTGCGCGCCAACGTCCGCCGCGCTATTACAAGCTCTCGTACCTGGTCACCGCATGGACCCAGCGCGCCGAGGATGAGCACCGACTCCTCTCGGCGGTGCTTGCCGCGTTCGTCAAGTACGAGGCCATCCCTGCGGACATCCTCGTCGGCTCACTTGGCCTGCAAGGCAAGCCGATCTACACGACCATCGCGCTCCCCCCGCCCCAAGATCGCTCGATCGGCGACATCTGGTCGGCCATGGGTGGCGAGCTGAAGCCGTCCCTCGACCTCGTCGTGCACGCGCCCTTCGACCCAGGCATCATCTACGAGGCGGGTCCGCCAGTGCTCGAGGCTCCGTCGTTCGGCTTCACCCGGCCGGATGCCGATGACCCCATCCACCAGCGCGGGCGCACATCCGACGCGCGGGTAGCGGCCCTCACCGGTCGCGCCGCGCCGGCTCCTCGCGGGGCGCGCAACGTGTTCGCAGGGCGCGACGGCGGCCCTCGCCCAGACGAACCCGCGGTGAAGGGTCGCGGCAAGCGCAGGCGCGGCGAAGAGGTAGACGCAGAGCCCGAAGCGACGTTCATCCCCGACGCCAACGACGACCCCGCCACCCACGCCATCGCGCTGCAAGCGGAGGAGATCCTGCTCTCCAACCCTCAGGCCAACGGGCGCGTCTTCCGTATGCGCGGCCTGCCCCGCAAGACGTGAGCGCGCAGGTCGATCCAACAATCGCGATGGTGGCCGGGGCCAACCCCGCCGCAAGCCACTACGCCCACCTTCAGCATCTGTTCTCGCGGCTCGGCCTGATCGAGGCGGCGGTGCGCGCCACGGTCGCAGAGCGACGTGTCGACGACCCCAACGCCGACGACCCCTTCCGAGGGCTCTACGTCTCAGACGAACACGTCGAACGCTTGCTGGGTGACCGGGAACAAGCCATTGTCATCCCGATCGGCGCCACGGAGCGGTCGGCCGAGATCGAGCGCCGTGCCGACGCAGCAGAAGCGGCCGGAGCCGACCTTCGGCTGCGCCGCTTGGCCCGCGCCTTCGGCCTATCCGACGCCGACGTCTCGCTGCTGTTGGTCGCGCTTGCTCCGGATCTCGATGCGCGCTTCGAGAAGCTCTACGGCTACTTGAACGACGACGTCACCCGGCGCCGCGCCACCATCGGGCTCGCGCTGGAGCTCGCGGGGTTGGCCACCACCGACGCCGCCGTGCGGGGCCGACTCGTCAGCGGTGCTCCCCTCTTCGATGGCGGCCTGCTCGTCATCGAAGATGCCGACCGCCCGTTTCTCACCCGCAGTCTGCGGGTCCCCGACCGCGTCGCCGCCCACCTGTTGGGGAGCGACGATCCAGATCCAGAGCTCACCCATCTCTACGTCGACCTCACCGGCCTCCCGACCAGCGGCAACGCCACCGCGGACGCCATCGCTCGGGCCGTCGCCGCAGGCGCCCGCCTCATCCACCTCCACGACCGGCCGGGCGCAGCCACTCGCGTGGGAGCGGTCGGCGCCCTCGCGGCGTGTGGGCGGGGTGCAGTGGTGCTCGACCTCGGGCGCCTTCAGCCCGAAGATGACATCCCGACCCTCGCCTCCATCGCGGTGCGTGAGGCGACCTTGCTCGGTGCTGGCCTGGTAGCAGGGCCCCTCGAGGTGCTGACCGCAGACACCGGCGGCATCGAGGGCCGCCCCGCCAAGACCAGGGGGGCGGGCGCGGTCCGGGCGTTCGCGGAGGCGGGCCGTTCGTTCGATTGCCCAGTCGTGCTCATCTCCCGGGGGCCTTGGGACCCGGCGTGGTCTCGCTCCGTACCAGTGCTCGCCGATGCACCCATTCCCGTCGCTCACGAACGCGACGCCGCGTGGACCACCGCACTCGCAGCCACATCCGGCGTCGACCCTGCGCTCGATGCCGCAGAAGCCACCGCTCACTTCCGCATGGCCCCGGAACAGGTGGCCAGGGCGGGCATCGCCGCCGGCCATCAGGCGGCGCTCGATGGCGTCCCCCTTGGCGTCGTGCAGCTGCGGGCGGGAGCCAGGGCTCAGAATGCCGCCGGCCTCGAACATCTCGCACGGCGGACGGATCCTGCGGTCGGCTGGAGCGACCTCATCCTGCCGCCGCTCGCCATGTCGCACCTGCACGAGCTGGCCGCGAGGGCACGCAACCGGGAGCAGGTACTAGACATGTGGCGCATGCGCCCCGGTGGGGGCCGCGGGCGAGGCATCGCTGCCCTGTTCGCCGGCGACTCCGGCACTGGCAAGACGATGTCGGCAGAGGTGTTGGCGTACGAGCTCGGCCTCGACCTCTACACGGTCAACCTCGCGACCGTCGTCGACAAGTACGTCGGCGAGACGGAGAAGAACCTCGAGCGCATCTTCTCAGAGGCGGACGGCATCAACGGCGTGCTGTTCTTCGACGAGGCCGACGCCTTGTTCGGCAAGCGGTCGGAGGTCAAGGACGCCCACGACCGCTATGCGAACATCGAGACGGCGTACCTGCTCCAACGCATGGAGTCCTTCGACGGGGTTGCCATCCTGTCGACGAACCTGCGCGCTAACCTCGACGATGCCTTCGCCCGCCGCCTCGACTCCATCATCGACTTCCCGATGCCAGACGCAGAGCATCGGGAGCACCTCTGGGACCGCTGCCTCGGCCGCCAGCTGCCGCGCTCTGAGGATGTCGACCTTGGCTTTCTTGCCCAGAACTTCGAGTTGTCTGGCGGCAACATCCGGTCGATCGCGCTCACGGCCGCCTACCTCGCCGCCGAGACGACCCACGAGGTCACCATGACTGACCTCGTCAAAGCCACCGCTCGCGAGTACCGCAAGCTCGGCCGCCTCATCGTGACGAACGAGTTCGGCCCCTACATGAGCCTCGTCAAGGCCGACTGACGGGGCCCATAAGCGATGAACGAGCGCGCCGCGCGACCGGGTTTCCGTGAGCGGGATGGCCCCGAGGCGCCACGTCGCTGAGGAAATCTGAGGCCGCGCGCCAACCCTCTGCGAGCCTCGCACGATGACGCTGAATGCACGCCATCCCCGACCCGATGATCATCGACCGGTTGTTGGAAGCAGACGCCGGTTCGGCGCCAACCGACGCGGTCGATAACGAGGCGTGGATGGACTTCGCCGCCTGTCGCAACATCCGGGGCGACGTCTTCTTCCCAAGCGATGGTGCGGGGGTCGAGATCGCGAAGCGGGCCTGTTCGGCGTGTGGAGTCCGGGAAGCATGTCTGATGTACGCGCTGCGCAACCGCATCGAACACGGGGTCTGGGGCGGCACCTCAGAACGAGGGCGCGTCCGCATCCTGCGCGCAGTCCGGTCGGGCGCCGCCGGGGCCGTCCGACCGGACCACGCGACCAGCGGCGCAGGCGATCCGTCCTAAACGCCGCAGGCGCTAGGCGTATGGGAGCGGAGCCCCCATGTGTGCCCGAACGGTCATCGACAGCGGCACGCTGTGAGCGCATACTTGGGCGTATGAAGGCTGCCTTCGAGCACGACAACGATACCTCCGTCGAGTCGCCGCGCCGCCGGGACGACGAACGCCAGGGCGCGGAACACCACGACCCGGCGGCAGACACCCGGGCGCTTGCTGCGGTGGGTGCGGGGCGCGTCGGCTCGCTCGACCACGCTGGAGCCCGCTCGCTGCAGCGCATGGCTGGCAACGCCGCGTTCGGTGCCGCAGTACAGCGCCGGGCCGAGGCCGAGGACGGCACCCTCGATGGCAGTTCGGTGCACGACGTCGTGGGCAAGGGCGGCGGCTCCAGCCTCGACCCCACGACGCAGGGGTCGATGGAGTCTGCGTTCGGCCACGACTTCTCTTCCGTTCGGGTGCACAGCGACGGAGCGGCCCAGTCATCTGCCAAGTCGGTGCAAGCGAGGGCCTACACCGTCGGCGACGACATCGTCCTCGGCGAGGGGGTCTCGCCCGGCTCGAGCGAGGGCCAGCGCACGTTGGCGCATGAGTTGACGCACGTCGTGCAGCAGCGGTCGGGTCCGGTGGCCGGCGTCCAGCAAGAAGGCGGCGTATCTGTCTCCACCCCCGACGACCACTTCGAACAAGAAGCAGAGCGCAACGCAGACACCGTCATGGGCGGGGGCGCCGCGCAGGTCGCCTCAGCGACCGCGGGCCCCGGCCCCGCAGCGGTGCAGGCCGAGCACGACCACGACCACGACGTCCAGACAGAGTCGCTGCAGCGGGCGGATGTCGAAGGTGGCGAAGAGGAGACAGAGGACCCGGGCAAGAGTGCCCAGGCGATGTCCCTCCAACGGGCCGAGACCGCCGAGCTCGAAGGCGAAGAGGGCGAGTAGCGCGCCACTCAACGCTCACACTCTGGTTCGCAGCGGCCAGTCGCCGGCCCGCCCGTTCGGGGCGGGCCCTTTCGCGTCTCGGGGAGCTTCCGGCGGCCCCAGTGCCCGAAAGGGCACGTTCGCCTGCCCGATGCGTCGCCCCGTCGGTCGTATCGCTGGAGGGTCGGACCTGCCAGGCTGACAGTGGATCATCCGGTCGAGGAGGAGAACCCCACCACCATGCCCAGTTACTTGACGCCTGGCGTCTACGTCGAAGAAAAAGACGGCGGTCCCCGCCCCATCGAAGGAGTCGCGACCGCGGTCGCTGCCTTTGTTGGGGTCTGCCAAAAGGGCCCCGTCAACGAAGCCACCCTCGTGACCAACTGGACCCAGTTCGTCACCACGTTCGGTGAGTTCATCGAAGGTAGCTATACGGCGCACGCCGTATACGGCTACTTCATGAACGGCGGCGGCGTCGCGTACATCGTGCGCGTCGGCGGCGAAGGCGATGCCCCGCCAGCCAAGGGCGAGCTCACCACCGGGTCCGGTGCCCAGAAGAAGCCAGGCTACGAGATCTTGGCTCTCGAAGGCGGCACGGCCGGCAACGCCGTGACCGTCGACTTCGAGCCTGTCGCGGCTCCAGAAGGCGGCGACGAGACGTTCACGGTCACCGTCAAGAAGGGCGGCCACACCGAAGAGAGCTTCCCCGGCCTGACCACGG
>JAYUDU010000202.1:0-1981 GCA_043739605.1 Acidimicrobiales bacterium
TACGACTGCCGGGTCCTGCCGGCCGCCGGACTCGGCCTCGACGATCCAACGAAAGCAGCCATCTCTGCCCGCATCGAGCGATGGCGGTTTGACATGGCGAGCGAGGACGACCAGCGCAAGCACGACGCAGTCCGCGCCGCGGCGACGTTCCTCGGCGACCACGCCGATGAGCTTCCCGTTGGCTGGGTGCCGCGCCAGGCAACCCAGCTGGCGTTCCTGGCCATAGGGATCCACGAGGCGTTCCTCAACAGGGATCACGGACCGGGCGCCGACATGGCGGCTGCTCCAACACTCGATGCAGTCCGTGAGGCGATCGATGCGGTCCGCACAGCACCGAGCTGAGCCTGCGGTGGCGGCGAGACCGACGGAACGATCACGAGCTGGGACGCGGCAGCGGAGCGTCTGGTTGGCTACGAGGCCCTTCGAGGCACTTGACAAGTCCATCGGCGCCCTCATCCCGCCGGGTCACGACGACGACACCGCATCGATCCTGCAGCGCGTGCGGACCGGCGAGCGCGTCGACGACTTTGAGACGACCCGCAGCCGCAAGGACGGCATGCAGGTCGACGTATCGGTCACCGTGTCGCCGATCTGCGATCCCGCCGGATCGTCGTCGGCGCATCGACGATCGCCCGTGACATCAGCGCACGATTGCGCTCTCAGCAACAGCTCCAGTTCCTCGCAGAGCACGATGCGCTGACCGGAGTTCGCAACCGCCGCCGCTTCGAGCGGGACGTCAGCGAACAGGCCGGGAGAGCGCGGCGCTACGGCGAGGAAGCGGCGCTGCTGTTCCTCGACCTCGATCGCTTCAAGGAGATCAACGACGCATTCGGTCACAGGTGTGGCGACCAAGCCCTCAAGACCGTCGCGGCCGCCCTGCGGCGTCGGCTCCGAAGCAGCGACGTCATCGCCCGCATCGGGGCGACGAGTTCGCGGTGCTCCTGCCTGATGCCGGCGAGGCGCAGGCGGTGGCTGTGGCCGCCGGCCTTCGCGACCCCATCGGCGAGTGCCAGGTGCCAACCACGGGCCAGCCCATCTCCCACCTCTCGGCCAGCATCGGCATCGCCATCATCGACGACCACACCGAGAGCGACGACCACGTGCTGACACAGGCGGACCGAGCGATGTACCTCGACAAGGCTCGCATGCGCGCCGATCGCGTACGGGCTGCGACGGGCTGAGCGCCCGCACCGATTCGGACGGAGCGACGGGGCTGGGGCTACGTTCGAGCCATGGCGCCCCCGCCCCGTGTTCCCGCTCCAAAGTTCCAGTGGAGTCATCTGTTCGACGAGGTGGTCACGTCTGGCCTGTGCACCGGGTGTGCCGGCTGCGTCATCGCCTGCCCGCACGACGTGCTCGGCTACAACGACGCCGAAGGGATCTACAAACCCTTCCACCTTGAAGAAGAGGGCGGCCCCGGCGGCTGCACCCACGGGGAGAAAGGCTGCACGAGCTGCACCCGAGCCTGCCCGCGCTTCCACGACTGGGAGATCGAAGCCGACACCCACATGTTCGGCCGGGCCCGCGAGGAGGCAGAGGTGTCCGGCATCGCGAAGGACATCCTGTTGTGTCGCGCGGCAGACGCGGAAGTGCTGACAAAGGGCCAGGATGGCGGCCTCGTCTCGGCCATCTTGCTGTGGGCGATGGACAACGGCATCATCGACGCCGCGCTCGTCTCCGACCTCGAAGGCGACGGCACCACGTGGAAGGCCAAGCCTGCGGTCGCTCGCACCCGTGAGGAGATCCTGGCCGCGGCCGGCTCCCGCTACACGTACTCCGCCAACCCGATGGCGTACGCCGAGGCCATCGCCGGAGGCGCCGAGAAGCTGGCCATCGTCGGCATGGGTTGCCAGTCCTCGATTCCGGCCATCATGCAGTCGCGCAAGGCCGGCAAAGTTGGTCGACGCATGGCGCTCTCCATTGGATTGATGTGCTCGAAGACCTTCGATGACGCCATCTTCGAGGAGCTGTTCGAGGCGAA
>JAYUDU010000203.1:0-1980 GCA_043739605.1 Acidimicrobiales bacterium
CACCTCGACCTTCGCGGCGCGGCTACCCAGCAGCTCGAGCAGACATGCCCGGATCGGAGCGATGTCGTACTGGGGGTCGCGCGTGCCCTTGGGTCGGCCGAGGTGGCTGCACACCTTGAGCGTGGCGCCCTTCCCGATGAGCCATTGCAGCGTCGGGAGGGCGGCGCGGATGCGCAGATCGTCGGTGATCTCTGTCCCTGACATGGGGACGTTGAGGTCGCAGCGGACCAGGACCGTCTTGCCGGATGGGTCTGGGAGGTCCTCGAGGACGGGGACCGGTGCGGTCACCTGTTTAGAGCTTGGCGCCGATGATGCCGGCGAGGTCGACGAGGCGGTTGGAGTAGCCCCACTCGTTGTCGTACCAGCCGAAGATCTTCACCATGCTGCCAAGCGCCATCGTGAGCTTGGAGTCGAACGTGCACGACGCCGGCGCGCCGACGATGTCGGAGCTGACGATCTCGTCCTCGGTGTACACGAGCACCTTGGAGAGCTTGCCGCTCGTGGCTGCGGCCCTGAACGCCTCGTTGATCTCGTCGGCCGTGACGTCGCGACCCAAGATGCCGGTGAAGTCGGTGATGGAGCCGTCCTGCACCGGCACCCGCAGCGCCGAGCCGTCGAGCTTGCCCTTCATCGAGGCGAGGACGAGCGAGGTGGCACGGGCGGCGCCGGTGGCCGACGGCACGATGTTGGCCGCGGCGGCTCGGCCGCGGCGCAGGTCCTTGTGGGCGAGGTCGAGGAGGTTCTGGTCGTTGGTGTAGGCGTGGACCGTGGTCATCAGGCCCTTCTCGACGCCGAACGCCTGGTCGAGGACCTGGATCATCGGCACGAAGCAGTTGGTGGTGCACGAGGCGTTGGACACGATCGTGTGAGCGGCCGGGTCGTAGGTGTCGTCATTGACGCCGACGACGAAGGTGGCGTCGACGTTGGTGGCAGGCGCGGAGATGATGACCTTCTTGGCCCCGCCCTCGATGTGAGCGGAGGCGGTGGCTCCGTCGGTGAAGAAGCCCGTGGATTCGATGACGATGTCGACGCCGAGGTCGCCCCACGGCAGGGCCTTCGGGTCACGCTCTGAGAACACTTTGATGCTGTCCCCGCCGACCATGATGGTGTCGCCATGGACCGACACCGGCACGCCGAGGCGCCCATGCGTCGAGTCGTACTTCAAGAAGTGCGCGTTGGTGGCGGCAGGAGTGAGGTCGTTGACGGCGACCAGGTCGATGTCGGCCCCGGCGGCCTTGGCGGCTCTGAGGAAGTTGCGCCCGATGCGCCCGAACCCATTGATTCCAACTCGAACCGTCATGTCGACCTGCTTCCGTCTGCGTCACACGGCGGCGTGTGAACTCGCTGTTCCGACGCCAGGCTAGCCCGGCATTTCGCGGGTGAGGTGGGGTGGCGGGTTGGCTGGGGTCGATGTTGAAGAGTTGGAGGATGTGGTCTGGCGGCGCCCCGGCGGTCGATGCGGGCCTGCTGTCCTCTCCTTCAGGACGCTTCTCGGCGCGTGTTCACCGGGCAACCTCCACCGTTCGAGCAGGGTTGCGGCGAGGCTCCACCGATCGCGTGGTGTTCTGGCCCTCGATCAGTGGAGGTTCACGGGGACCATGCGGAAACAGTGGAGGTTGCACGGATCGCGCCGCAGGATGAGCTCCGCCACCGTCGTTCCACCGATTGCGGAACTTTGGTTTTAGCGCAGTCCCGGCGCGTTCAGCGCGCGACGTCGCGATGGACGACGTTGGCGAGGTAGCCGTGTTCGACGAGGCGGCGGCCGACCTCGATCGCCACCGCAACGCTGCGATGCCGGCCACCGGTGCAGCCGATGGCGATGGTGAGGTACGCCTTGCCCTCGTCGACGTACGCCGGAACGAGAAGCCCGAGCATGTCGTCCATCCGCTCGAGGAACTGTGTTGTGAGCTCCTGGCCGAGGACGTTGGCGCGCACCGCGTCGTCCTTGCCGGTGAGCGGGCGCAGCTCGGGGATCCAGTG
>JAYUDU010000204.1:0-12938 GCA_043739605.1 Acidimicrobiales bacterium
TCTGCTCGCGCAGCAGCACTTCGCGCTGACGCCCGTCCAGCGCCTGCCTCGTCTGCTCGCCGAACGGAGCGACATCGATCTCGATGAGTGCGCACTGCCGGGCGCTCCCGCCGGCGACCCCGGCGAACGGCTGCTCGCCGCCCTGCGCCGCGTAGGCGAGCAGCTCGACGCGCACGCCGACGTGCTCGCCATGGCGCCGGACCGACCCCGCGTGGCCGGGCTCGTGTGGGTCGATGTCGGGGATGAAGCGCGGGCACTCGTCGACGCCGCGACGCTCGAGGTTCTCGACGTCGAAGGACGCTTGATCGGCATCGAGTTGGACGGTCGGCCCGGCCATGAGGCGGCCACGCCGGCTGCGACGGCGGTCGGCACCCTCGCCGCCGCAGCGATGGCACTCGAGGACGGCCCCGACAACGTGGCGCGAGCCCTCCTGCATCACCAGCGGGCTGCGCTGCTTGGCGACCCAAGCCTTGCGGGCGTCATCTCTGACGAGGCGAGGGCCGGCGCCGCAGTCCGAGCCGCGCAGACGTTGGGTGCGCTCGACCACCGCGACCGGGCCGGCCTCGCACGGGTGTTCGCCGCACGCGAGGGCGAGCCGCCGCCAAGGGGTGCCCTCACCCTGGAGCGGCGAGCCCTTCTGGTCCGGGCCATCGAGGCAGCTTCACCCCAGCTGTTCTCCGGGTCGGCCCACCTTCCGCTCGCCGTGGTGTCGCCTCCACCCGCCGTCCGTGCCATCGACCGGTCGCCCGTTTCCGTCGCCCGCGAAGCCGGCAGAGGAGCAGCGGTGGCCGCACGTCGAGGTCTCGGTGCTCGCAGCGCGTGGGGGTTGGCTGCGGACCGCTGGGCTCGTGTAAACCCTGCGATGGCGCACGAGTGCAGGCTGTGGGCCAAACGCGAGGGCGCTCCGGCGGTTCTCACCTTCGACGCAGTCGTCGCACGCGACGCGAGTCCAGAGGACCAGAAGAAGTTTCGAGACAACCTGTAAGCACTGGCCGCCTGAAACGTTGTAGGGGTTGAGGGGCCGCTCCAGGCCACGTGTCGCTGGGCGAGCATCGTCGCCGCGCCTCGATGACCGGGGGGGCACCAGTCTCGGCGAGCCCGTCGAAATCCGCCACGGCTCGAACACGAACTTGGGCGGCGCGCCGGCGATCTACGGTGCGTCAGACGCGCCGACCCGCAACCGGAAGCCACATGACCGCACCAGCAGCACAGCCCGCCGCGGAGCTTGAGTGTTGGGACGTGGCGCGCATAGCGACACCGCTCGATCTTGGACCTGGCGCGAAGTGCGTGGTGACCGGACGTCATGGGGGCCGCAGCATCAGCGGGGAGGATGCGGAAGGCCGGTGGCGGGACTACGGCTCACTCAACCTCGGCGACCACGTCGGCGACGAGCACGCCCACGTCATCGCCAACCGGCAACTGGTGTGCGACGCGCTTGGGCTGCGGTCGCTGACGATCGCCGACCAGACGCACACCGCGAACATCGCCCACATCACCGAGGCCTTGGCCGGCGCGGGTCACTCGTCTGCGGACGATGCGCGAGCCAGGCTCGGGGCGACCGACGGGCTGGTGACCGACGTGGCCGGCATCGCGCTCGCCATCCTCGTCGCCGACTGCGTCCCCGTCGCGCTGCACGATCCGGAGCACGCGGCCATCGGGGTTGCGCACGCCGGTCGCGGCGGCACGGTCTCCGGCGTACTGCCCAACCTCATCGGCGAGATGGTGCGCCGGTTCGGCACCGACCCCACGTGCCTGCAGGCGGCGTTCGGGCCCCACATCGGGCCAGACGACTACGAGGTTGGCCGAGACGAGGTCGACGCGTTCCTGGCGGCCTTCGGTGGCGACGAGTCGCTCATCTTGCGGACCGATCGCGCCGCCGGCACCGCCAGCCTCGACCTTGAGGGCGCCCTGCGCACCCAGCTCAACGCAGCAGGCGTCGATGCCGGTCGGGTGACGACCTCGGGTGTGGACACCCGTGCCGCGTCTGACCGGTACTTCTCCGATCGATATGCCCGGTTTGACCGAAATGGAGCGCAGTCGGGCAGGTTCGCACTCATCTGCTGGCTCCCTGAGTGATCTTCCGCGACGAATCTTGGCGCACGATGTAATCATCACTCCCCCTCGATCGTTGTAGGGGCACAGAGGAGGCCTGACGCGCCGATCTCCCTACGATCGTGCGGCCCGCTCCCCGTCAGCCGGGGCGCAGCTGGAGCGACACCGAGTTCATGCAGAAGCGCATCCCGGTGGCGGTCGGGCCGTCGTCGAAGAGGTGGCCGAGGTGACCATCGCAGCGGGCGCAGCGGGCCTCGACGCGCACCATGCCATGGCCCCGGTCCTCGATGAGCCGCACCGCTTCGGGGCTGACCGCAGCATCGAAGCTGGGCCAGCCGCAGCCCGCGTCGAACTTGTGTGCGGAGGTGAACAGGAGCGTGTCGCAGCCGGCGCAGTGGTAGGTGCCATCGTCCCACACGTTCCAGTACTCGCCGGAGAAGGCGCGCTCGGTTCCGGCCTTGCGGAGGACGCCGTACGCATCGGGGGTGAGGCGCTGGCGCCACTGGTCGTCCGTCAGCGTCGCCGCTTCGGTGGTGATGTCGTCAGTCATACGACCGACGGTAGGACGCAAACCGGTGCTCCGGGGCGAGAAGAGGTGAACGAGCGCGAAACGATCACAACTCGGCTCGGAGTGAACCCGCCGTCCTGCGGAAGACGGACCGTCTCGGTCGATGGGCCGATCGCTGGCTCCGTGTTTCGTTCTGCACCATCTTGGCAGCGGCGTGACCCAGACGGTGGGAGTCGGGACCCAAATCCAGCACCGACGTCGCACCGACCGCGTAGATCAGCCTTGCGTGCAGGTTCAGGTCGTCACGAGGACCATCGCAGGCGTCATGGACGCTCGCGAGTCGCTCGTCCGAGAACAAGGCATCGGCCAACGCAACAGCGTCCCGTCGAGATCCGTGGCGACGAGCCCGATGCGAGCGGCGGGGTCCCTGAGAGCCCGCTCGTGCAGGTCATCGACTTGTGCGAGGTCGAGAGCGCTGGTCACGGCCCGAACAGGTGGGCGGCGTCGTTGCGGCTGCGCAACTGATCGATCTCCGTGGGCACCCTGTTGCGGGGCATGGACTACAGCCTCCAAGCGAACGCGAAGGTGACCGAGGGATCCCAGCACACCAACCGGCGACGGCCAGTTCACGTACATCGCTACCCAAACAGCCGAGCACGTCGCCGCCAGCGAGCCGGTGATCGGCGTGGACTGCAACAAGAAGGAACTCGTTGGCGACAACGCCAACGGCGGCGTCGAGTGGGAACCCGCCGGCGAACCGACCAGGTTCGGCGTTCACGACTTCCCTACAGCGTCACCCGTCGCCGGCGCGTCGGCCGCACGACCCCGGCTCATTACGCGTATCCACGATCTGCGCTTGGGGCCAAAGTTCACGGGTCGGTGATGCACAGTTCGTTGCCATCCGGATCGGTCACGATCGTCCAGGCAAACCCGTCGTGAGCGTGGGTCTCGCCTTCGGTGGCGCCGAGCGCGACGAGGTGGGCGACCGCGGTGACGCGGTCGTCCGGCGTGATGTCGAGGTGCACCGGAGCCTGTCCGGCTCGGGGCTCGGTGACCCGCTGGAAGGTGAGACGAGGCCACGACCAGTCGGCCTTGGCGATCAGAATCTCGTCTGCCGTCGAGCGCCGCTCCGGCATGTCGAGCGCGGCGGCCCAAAAGTCGGCGAGCCGCTCGGGGTCGGTGGACATGAACGTGATGTTCCGCACTCGCATCGCTCCCATCCTCGTCTGGGTTGTCGCAGGCCCGCAGAAGTGGCGTGTCCGTGCGAACGACGTTGGCCGATCTGGCCCGGCGCCGCCTCGGTCGGACTCGACGTCGGTTGCTGGTCGTGCGGCCGGTGATCGTCGTCGTGGACGGGCTACCGGGTTCGGGGAAGACGACGCTCGCTGCGGCTGTTGCCGATCGTCTTCGTGTGCCTTACCTCAGCAGAGATCGCGTTCGCGAGGGCATGTACGTCACGAACGGTGCGTGGACCCGCTGGCGCGGGCGGCGGCTACACGTCGGTCGTTGACATTCCGAACAACGGGGCGCTCATCGCTGCTGGCGCGTCGATCTCGGTTCTGGCGGACTCGACACTTGATGGGGTGTCGGTGCGAGCGGCGAAGGGCCCGGCATTCATGCGAGTCACCCACACGCTGAACCCGAATGCCCGCCCGGGGGTGTGGACAGGCCTGTTGAAAGCGAGCTGTTGGCGTGAGCACGGATGTCCGGCCGTGACGTCTGCGGGTCTCAGATTCGGCGGTCGATAGGATCGGGTGGGTGGGGGCCGGCCTCGAGCTCGGCCAGGTCCTGTGGATCGGCGGGCCGAGTGGCGCTGGCAAGTCGACCGTCGCGCGGCAGCTCGCCCGGCGATGGGGGCTCCGGCTCTACGCGTGCGATACGCGGACGTGGGAGCACCGGGATCGGGCGATCGCCGCCGGCGTCGATGCTGCGCTCCGCTGGGACGCGCTGACCCCGGCCGAACGAGCAACGCTCTCGGCAGCCGAGCACCGGGCCCTCGAAGCGATCCCGGAGCGGCAGACCATGATCGTCGACGACCTCATCGCGCTCCCGAGGTCGCCGATGGTGCTCGCCGAAGGCACCCTCCTCCCTGCACATGTCGCCGACCCGGCGCGAGCGGTCTGGCTCGTTCCGACCAGGGACTTCCAGGCCCGGCATCGCGACGACCCCGAACGCACGGCCGAACCGACGGAATTGGTGATCGCGGCGGCGAACGCGCGCGGTATCCCGATCGTCGTCGTCGACGGCAGCCGACCAGCCGCCGAGATCACAGTCGAGGTCGAGTTCCACCTCGCCAGCGCGCTGAGCGTCGGCCCGACTGCAACAACGAGCGCAGAGCGATGCTCGTTGCTCCGCTGCGCGAATCTCGACGTCGTGCGCCAGATCCGGATGGGCTGTGCACGCTCGGGGGGAACGATCGACGCGGAGTCGCAGGTGCGGCGATTCACCTGCGAGTGCGGCGACGACGCCTGTTTGGCCGACATCGACGCGACGGTCGGAGCCGCTGGGGCTGCTCCAGTCGCTGCTCCCGGCCATCCGTTGAGTCGATCCGGCGGTCGACGCGGCACACGGACCTTGGCCCGCCCTGACGAGATCCCGCGGCGGCCGGCGGGGTAGGTTGGCCGGAGTGGGAGAGCCGGTCGTTGGTCCGGTGGTTGCGCCGTCGTGGCCGTACCGGATCGGCCGTGTGGTGCTCGGCCTGCGCGTGCCGGAAGCGAACCGGGCGTGGGTGGCTGTCCGCTTGCGGGTCTGCGACGACCTCCGATTCCGGGCCGTCCGTTGCGCCACCGGCTTCTTGTGTGCCGCGGGGTTGGCGACGCTGGCGATCGGTCCCGCGTTAGCCCGTCGCGTGGTGGTGTTCGAGATGATCGGCGCGGTCCTCGGTCTGGTCATCGGCCTGGTCTTGGTCGCCAGAAACCCGGGTCGTCGCGATCTGCCCTACCGGCTCGCCGGGGTCCGTCGAGACGGCACGGTCGATCCGAGCCCTCCGACGCGGTGGCTGCCAATCGCGAACGGTGCCAGCCTGGTCATCGTCGCCTGCCTCGCAGCCGTGTTGCTCCTCCCGGGGCCGGGCAGCCGCATCAGGACCGTCTTGGCGCAGGCGCGCCGCGAGGGCGAGTGCCGTCCCGTCCCCGCTCGCACGCGAGACCGACTCCTCGATGCCGCTGTCCCTGGGTCGACGCTCGTCGGGCTTCGCCAGCTGCACGCGCACGGCACCACCTACGTCGCGGCCCGTGCCGTGCTGCATCCGCAGATCGTGGTCCCGGGCGTCGTGGTCGATCATTCGGGAACGGCAGCATGGACGTTGCTGCCGGACGGCTTCGGTCCCGGCGCCGATCTGCCGCAGGGCGCCAACGACGCTGCGGCTGCGGCCACACCAGCCGGCGGGCGCGTCTCCTTCGGTGGTCCAGGATCGGATCGCATCCGCGACGATCAGGCCAAGGTGATCGCCTGCGCCGAGGCGGCGACTGGCCCCACGTCCACCGCCCCCGGCGTCGAACCGGCCACCTCGACGGGCCGCCTCGTCGTCCACGGACCCGCCGAGATCGACCGAGCCGTCCCACCGACCTTCTGCTCAGCCTCGGGCGCCCGGTTCGTTGACCCGTCAACGGGCACCCAGATCGCGGTGGTCCCACCCCTCGCCACGGTCTTCATGCCGCACGAGGCCTTCACCGCACGTGGTGCCATCACCGACGGCACCGTTCGGATCAGCGGTCCCCTCCATCCCCTCGGCGGCGTCATCGGGACACCGACCGCTCCCCCGCTCACCGTCGCGGGGTCGATCGAGGCGATCGTCGTCTGCCAGCGCGCCTGACACGGGACACAGCCGCCTCCTGCCCAAGTGCCACACGCCGCGAGCATGGTCGCCGAAGGCTCGGGTTCCTCAACAGCCTGTGACTAGCACTCGACCACCGCGACCGCCGAAGGACGACGAACCCACACGACCACCGAACATCCCAGCCGAGCACCGCCTACCGTCGGGATAGTCGCGGTGTCGGCATAGGTCAACCGGCTCTACGCCGGGATAGGTTGACGAGGCCGGCCTCGTCCCGACCCACACGCTCGCGGTCCTCGCTACCCAGGTCCGGGTGTCGGGGTCGAAGTTGGTGTTGGTCGGTGACCCTCACCAGCTCCGCGCCGTCGGCGCTGACGGCCTGTTCCCGGTCCTCGCCGCGGACGCCAACGCATTGGACACCGTCCGCCGGTTCACCAACCCCGTGGGAAGCCGACGCGTCACTCCAGCTCCGCACGGCAACCCGACCTGCATCGACACGTACCTCGCCCATGACCGCATCGCGACGAGCGACGACCCGATCGGGGACGCCCTCCAACAATGGACCACCGGTCGCGCTGACGGGGCCGACGTCCTCGTCTTTGCCGTCGACCGGGCCACCGTCAACGACTTCAACCACGCCGCCAGACCCAGGAATAGGCATCGAGTTCTGAACCACCGACCTCGTCGCAAGGCGCCCGCTCCGGACAAGAGTCCAAGTCCCCCGGCTCAACCACACACACCGACTTCCCGACGAGCGGGGTCTCCTTCCCACAGGTCCAGCATCAAAGCGCCTTTGACCGCGCCGGGGTGGGCCGCCGCCCCTCCCGAGCCAGCGATCAACTCAAGGGAGGGGCCCGCAGACCATTACCCCTTGACAGACAGCCCAAAGGGCGCGATTGTGTCCGAGACGCCCGCGCTGGCCGCGTCCGCCGACCTTACCTAGGACGACAACATGAAACTTGGCTGGGCTTCGGTCCTGCGGTCCGCCGCTGGAATGTCGATCGCCGCGCTCGGGATTGCCGGATACGCCTCCGCCGCGATCGCGGAGCGGTCGCCACAGGCCACGTGCAGCGCGAATCCCACGGCATCGTATGGTTGGCAGTTCAAGTTTGTCGGTTCGGTCTTCATCAACAACGAGAGTTCGAGTCCATTCTTGGACTATTCGACCGCTACGTTCTCGCGCGGTACGGCACCGGCGGCGTCGGCTGCTACCCGTGACCCAGCGTTGAATGACTTCTACTACGAGCTCTTTGACTTCAATAACGACAGTTCCAGGTCGCCGCAATTTCATTCATCCGACGACTACCAATGGGTCGAGACGAATGCTTTCGCTGCGGACCGGACGGAGTTGGCACCGCAGAAGCCCTATTTCAGTTATGGTGAACCAGTCTACGTGAAGTTCACCCCATTCTTCGATGTCGTCGATCGCGATGACCCCGGATGTACCGAACCCGTGAAGACAGTTCCTTTCGTGAGCGAGCGTGCTCTGCAGCCCAATGGGTGTCCTAAGCCGCTCACGCCGGCTGAATGTCAAATCATTTGGCAGGGCTAATTCGTCGGCCTTGGTGGGCAGCATTCGGATGTTGGCTGGCTCTCGTCGGCGTTGTGACGTGGGGTCTTGACAACCGCGAGCACAGCGCGGCCGTCGTCGTGTGGACGGTCCTCGACGTGCAGGCCGAGGGTGCGCTGCTCCAGTCCAGGGGTACCTTCCGCCTGATCGGTGCGGACGGTGGCCCGCGTCATGCCTGGTCGATCGATCCGGAGCAACGGGGGGTTCGTTGCGTCGACGATTGTGCGGACGGGGTCGTGACGCCGCTGCTGGCGTGGGCTGCCGGGCGTGTGCGGGGTGCCCGGGAGGTGCTCGGCGGAGGCGGGCTGCGTCCGCTGTCTGCTGAGGTGGTGGCTGGTGGGGTGCGGGTCAACGCGGACAGGGGCAGCGCCACCCGGGCGGGTCTCGACGTCCGCCTGTCGCCGGTAGTCGGGGGGTCGAGTCGTCTGGTCGTGATGAACGTCGACTCGACGGTCGGGCCTGTCGTCGGCGATGACGGCCGACCGTTCGCGCTTGTGAACGGTGGCGTCGTCGCATCGGAGGTCGGCCGATCGTGGTCCGCTGACCTCGTTCCCGGGACGCCGCGGTGCATCGACCCACGAGATGGCGCCGTGGCCTTCGCCATTTACCCGCAGCCGGGCAAGCTCGTCGTCCGGAGAGGAGACCGTTTCGAGGCGGTGGGCCCCGCCGTCCGGGGTTGTGCCCTCGACGGGGACCGCATCATGACCGTGGATCGGCCTTCCGAAGGGCTGCGGATCCTCGGACCGGATGCACCCGACCTGACCTACAACGTGGCTTTCCGCCCGACGCGCAGCAGTCCGGAGACGTCCGTGACCGTTCGCGCTCAGGACGTCCTGCCATCAGCCGACGGCCGGTACCTCGCGCTCGGCGCGACAGGCGCCTACGTCGCAGATATGGACGGTCGCCGCCTCGGGGAGGCCCCGGGTCACTCGGCGGGCTGGTGGCTCGGCGGCCACGCCTGGGTGATCGATCAGGCTGGGGCGGTGGCGCGTGTCGTCTGACCGGCGGCCCGCGACGACCGAGCATCGTGGAGCAGGCACGGACGCCGACCTCCTCGTCGCGACCGACGTCGTGGTGAACCTCGGTCGCCGAACCGTGCTCCGTGGCGTCTCCGCCCACGTCCGCCAAGGCGAGATCCTCGGACTGGTCGGGATCAACGGCTCGGGCAAGACGACCTTGCTCCGAGCCGTCATCGGCCGCGTCCGCCTTCGCGGTGGACGGATCCGGCTGGCTGCTGGCGTCGAGGTCGGGGCCTCCATCGGGAGTCCAGCGTTCCTCGAGCACGGCACCCTGCGCGAGAACCTAGGCCTTGTCCTCGAGCGCCCGGACCTCGAGCAGGCGCTTGAAGAGGCCGGCGGCCTCGGCTTACCGACGAACACCAGCCTGCGGACCTTCTCCACCGGCATGCGCCAGCGTGCCGCAATCCTGCGAGCCGGCGCAGGCGACGTCGGTCTGGTGCTGCTCGATGAGCCCGACGAGGGACTCGACGACGACGGCCGGAGCTGGCTCTGCGACCGTCTCGGCGCAGCACAGGCGAGCGGCGTTGGCGCCATCGTCGTCTCCCACGACCGGGACTGGCTGTCGCACGTGGCATCCAGGATCGTGCGACTGCACGACGGCGTCGTTGCTTCCTGACCTGCGTACGACCGCCGAACAGTGCTGGGTGCTGGCCCGATCACCGGTCGTCGCGGCACACACGCTCGCCGTGTGGGCCGTCATCGTGGCCGTCGGGTTCAGCGGCCGCGGCTCGCTCACCGCTGCTGTGCACATCATCGATGTGACGGTCCGGTTCTGGCCCTACGTCGTCGTCGTGACCGTCGGCCTGGTCCGGGCCGCTCGTCTGGCCGTCCTCGACGGCCTAGGCCGCACGCCGACGACCGCCTCGACCGCCGGGTACTGCTTCGCTGTCGTCGCCACCTCCTGCGGGCCGCTCGCACTCGTGACGCTCGGTGCCACCATCGCGGGGGCGCCTGCGACGACGATCGTCAAACCATCGTTCGTGCTGGTCCTGCCCGTCGGCGTGTTCGTGGCGTGGTGGACCGGCGCCCGACGCCCCGTCGCGGTACTGGCGACGGCCGTGGCGAGCAGTGCCATCGCTGGCGCCGTCTACCAGGCTGCGTTGAACAGTCAGACGTGGCGATGGATCTACACGATGACGCCCGACGGCATCTTCTACCTGGTGACCAAAGGGGTCGGCGGTCGGTTCTCGCCCCGCGACTTCACGGGCCCGACGTACATGCTGGCCTTGACGGCGACGACGACGTTCCTGGTCCTGATCCGGATCGCAGTCACAAGAGCCAAGGGCAGGGCCAGGTCGGCCGGGGTCACGGGGGTCGCCACGCTCGGCGTGCCCGCGCTCGCCGTCCTCGGGTTCGGGATCGCTGGGCCAGCACTCGCCGACCGCTTTCCGTGGGGTTCGCATCCGCAGTACCTCGCCGACATCGCCGCCGCCCGAGGCCCCGATGTTGCCGCCGACCGTTGGCTGCACGAATTGCGCTCGCATCCCGATGAGGTCGAACGGGCCGCCCCGTTCGGTGACCTCCTCAACGCCAACGCCGATGCCGGGCTGACCATCGATGACGACGCGCCGCATGCTGGCGAGGTCCGCGTGGACGGCACGCGGATCACCCTGTGCCTCTCCCGGGCCTTCGGCCGATGGCGGGTCGTCTCCGCGGTCATCGGCCACTGCCCGACCGAGGTGCGCTGACCCGTGACCCTCCGACTGATCCGTGCCCTCATGGGTGCGCTCGTCCGATCACCCGCAGCTCAAGCCTTGTGGGTTGTGGTCCACGTCGTCGCCGCGCTCGCCTGCGCGCTCCCGCTCGGCGTCCACGACGGCCGATTCGACGGTCTGCTGGTAGGCGTCGGCGTCGTCATCCAGATGAGCCCCGTCGGCGGCGCGCTCCTCAGTCTCAGCCTCGGCGGTCTCGCCCTGCGCGCCGCCGGTGACACATCGCTCATCGACGCACTCGCCCCACGCGGCCTTCGGCCTCTCCGACTCCAGCTCCTCGCCGGCCTGGCCAGCGGGCTCTTGGTGGTCGTCTTCCTCACGACTGCCGTCGTCACCGGTGCGCTCACCGGTGCCGTCGCTACCCGGACCGTCGCCCTCGGCCACGGGACGATTCCCGCCCGATCGATCCTCTTCACCTTGCTCGCCGTGGGCTACACCTCCGCTATCCAGGTGCTCTTGACGAACCTGCTCGGCAGCGCCGAATGGGCGACGGCCCTGTTGGGCGCCACCGTGGCGGCCGTCATAGCTGTGCCCGCAGCATCCCGATCCGTTGTGAGTGCCGTGCTGCCGGGCACGCCCGTCTGGCAGCTCGTCCAGGCCGCCGGCGACCAGCACGTCCACCCGACCCCGGCGCTTGTGCGGGCGGCGCTCCTGCTCGCGGTCACGGCGACCGCAGTACTCGTCCGGAAACACAGCATTGGCCGCTGAATTGACCCCAATCCACCGATTGGCTTTGGCCGTGGGGCGTGGCGGGCCCGGGACGGTGTGGGATGGGGTTGGGTGGCCCGGAGGGGTGTCTGCGGCTTGTCGGTGCTGGAGCGGCCTGCGGTGATCCAGGGGGTCGGGAGCGAACGGCTGGGGGTCGGCGTGGACGGCGTGCTAACAAGCCTCCTGAAAGCTAGCGTCGTGAGGTGTGGGGTTCGCCGAGGCAGAAGCGACGTGGACTGATCGGCTGCGCTTGGTCCGCAACGTCGTCCGCCAAGAAGTCGTTGCTCGCCAGCTCGCCGAGGTGGCGTGCGATGGTGCGAGGGTGCTCGATGTCGGCTGCGGCCAGGGGACGCAGCTGCTGCGACTGGCGGGTGGCGGCCGGGCGCTGACCGGGGTCGACCCGTCGGTTCGGCTGTTGGGTCGATTGACAGCTGATGCTGAGGCGCTCGGGGTGGCGGTCGAGGTCCACTGCGCCGACCTTGAGGGTGCCGGCGACGCGGTGGGCGGTGCCGTGTTTGATCTCGTCTGCGCGCACGGTCTGCTCATGTATCTCGGCGACCGTCGCGGCGCGCTTCGTCAGCTCGCGGATCGGGTCGCTCCTGGCGGTCTGTTGTCGGTGACGTTCCGGAACGCAGACGCGCTCGCGATGCGTCCCGGTGTGCGCGGCGACTGGCCGGCTGCGGTGGCTGCGTTCGGCCGTTCGACGTATGTCAACGAGCTCGGCGTGGATGCCCGCGCCGACCGCCTCGTCGACATCGACGCAGACCTTGCCGCCATCGACTTCTCCGTGCATGCGTGGTTCGGGATCCGGGTGCTGTCCGACGGCGTTCGCTCCGACACGCAGGCGCCCGTTGGCGTGGAGCTGGCCGCGCTGCTCGACGCCGAGGACCTGGCCGGGCGTCGCGACCCCTACCGCGCCCTCGGTTCGCAGCTCCACGTCATCGCTCGACGCTGATCATCAAGCCTCCGGCCTCGATCAAGAAACCGCCGATGCGCCGCCGCGCGGGTGGGAGGGTTGCGCCGTGGAAGCCACTGGACGGCCGGCGTTCTCGGGTGAGTTGCGCAGGGTGCGAACCGGCGATGCATCGGCCATCGAGCGAATCCTTGCCGCGTGGCTCCCGGGGGACGCGGCGTCAGAAGCCGCCGTGCGGGCGATGTCCGAAACCTCGACCGAGCACGTCCTCGTCGCCATCGATGCGACAGCGGGGGTCGTTGGTCTCATGGGACTTGAGTTCGAAGGCATCCGGCCGCCGCTCTTCGAACCGACAGAGCAGCCGGCGAGCCTGATCCTCGCCTACGTCGACCCGGACCACCGGGGCCGTGGCGTCGGCTCCGCGCTCGCAGATGCACTCGAGGCGCACGCGGTCGCCGCCGGGTGCGATCGCCTCATCGTCGTCAGCGGCGCACGCAGCCGTGACGTCGGCTACGCGTTTTGGCAGAGCCGGTACGGGCGGATGGCCGTCTTCGAGGCGGATCACTTTGCTCCCGGCGTCGAGCGGGTCGCATGGTCGGTGCCGCTGCCACGCCCGCGAACCTTGTCCGGCGGCCGCTCGTGACGAACGGTGGCACCGTCAATGTCCCCGCCTGGGTGAGC
>JAYUDU010000205.1:0-1974 GCA_043739605.1 Acidimicrobiales bacterium
ACGCGCACCTTCGTCGATGGCGGCTTCTACCGACCTGAGGGCAAGGGCGGGATGTCGTGGCGGGACGCCGATTCCGTCTTCTTGCACCACGACTTCGGCCCGGATTCCATGACCACGTCCGGCTACACACGCACCTCCCGCATCCTGCGACGCGGTCAGCCCCTGGACGAGGCGGAGCTGTACTTCGAGTGCGAACCGACCGACATGCGCTCGTACGCAACCCGCGACCACACGGCTGGTTTCGAACGCGACCTCGCCGTCCGCCAGATCGCCTTCTACGAGAGCGAGTCGTGGATCGCGACGCCGGGCGCAACCGTGCAGCGGATCGGTGTGCCGACCAGCGCAGAGCCCGACAGCCACCGCGAGTGGCTCACGATCGAGCTGCGCGACCCCTGGGAGGTCGACGGCGTCACCCACCCCGCGGGCTCGTTCCTCGTCGCCAACCTCGACGCATTCATGGCCGGCGACCGAACCCTTGAGGCGCTCTTCACCCCGACCGAGTCAACCTCGCTCGCCGGCGCCACCTGGACCCGCAACCACCTCGTGCTGAACGTGCTCGATGACGTGAAGAACGTCCTTCACGTCTTGACGCCGACAACCGACGCCGCGGGCGTCGTCAGCTGGGTGGCGTCCCCGTTTGCTGGTGCGCCAAGCATCGGCACCATCGAGGTGGGCGCGTTCGACGCGGAGGAGACCGACGAGTTCCTCATGATCGACACCGGCTACCTGACCCCGACGACACTGCGCCTCGGTGTGGTTGGCCAAGCGCCCGAGGTTCTCAAGCAGATGCCGGAGTTCTTCGATGCCACCGGGCTCGAGGTGAACCAGCACTTCGCTACGTCCACCGACGGCACCCGCATCCCGTACTTCCAGGTGTCGGCGGCTGAGTTGACGCTCGACGGGTCCAACCCGACCGTCCTCTACGGCTACGGCGGCTTCGAGATCTCGATGACGCCGGCCTACAGCGGCGGCGTCGGCGGCTGGGTCGAGCGCGGCGGCGTGTACGTGTCGGCGAACATCCGGGGCGGCGGCGAGTACGGGCCCCGCTGGCACGCAGCGGCCCTGCGCGAGAACCGCAACCGCTGCTACGAGGACTTTGCCGCCGTCGCCCGCGACCTGATCGCACGCGGCGTCACCTCACCAGAGAAGCTCGGCACCCAGGGTGGCAGCAACGGCGGCCTCCTCATGGGTAACATGATCACGCAATATCCGGAGCTCTTTGGTGCCATCGTGTGCCAGGTCCCGCTGCTTGACATGAAGCGCTTCAATCACCTCCTGGCCGGCGCATCATGGATGGCAGAATATGGCGACCCGGACGGCGACGATTGGGGGTTCATCCAGACATTCTCGCCGTACCACAACGTCCGCGCAGAGCTGCCCGTGCCACCTGTGCTCTTCACCACCTCCACCCGCGACGACCGCGTCCATCCCGCCCACGCTCGCAAGATGTTCGCCCTCATGCGCGACCAGGGCCACGACGTCTCCTACTACGAAAACATCGAAGGCGGCCACGGCGGCGCGGCAGACAACAAGCAATCAGCCTACATGTCGGCGCTGGCGTGGACGTTCCTGGGAACCCGCCTCGGCCTGTTCTGAGCGCTGCATCAGTTCGGCCCGTCGGCGGGAGCCGATGCGGTCCTTCCTCGCTGGGTCGCGAAGACGGAAGATGCAACGACCGGCAAGCCGGGCGGCAGCCACGTCGTTCTTGCTGCTGACGCGCGTCAGGCCCGACGATGCGGTGCTCAGCGTCGTCAGGCGAACGCCTCCGCCGCATCTTCCCGACCGGCCGCACGACGTCCTCGACGATGCGTCGAACATCGACGCGAGTCGCACGCTCGCACCGCGTCGTCGATCAGCCTGGTGCCACCACGCTCGCCGGCGCACAACCTCCACCACTTCCGCGCGGTTGCAGCGAACCGCCACCGATCCGAGCGCGTAACGGAGGTCGATCGGTGGAGGTTCAGCGCGACCGTG
>JAYUDU010000206.1:0-1971 GCA_043739605.1 Acidimicrobiales bacterium
GACAACAAGGCGCTGTCGACCCTGTCGCACACCGCGCTCTCGATGGTGCGGGCCATGCGGGCCGGCCATGACTCCTACCTCGTCTTCAACGCCGGCAACGCGCCCATCGTCGCGGCGGCGCGGCTCGTCGGCCGGCCTGCCGTCGTCAACGTCGACGGCCTCGAGTGGAAGCGTGGCAAGTGGGGCCCGATCGGCCGCCGCTACTACTTGTTCTGCGAGTGGCTGGTTGGCAAGGTCGCGGCGCGGCTCATCGCAGACGCCCGCGCCATCGGTGACTACTACGAGCGAAGGTGGCTGCAGCCGACCACGTTCATCCCCTACGGGGCGCCGCCAACAGCAGAGGCGGACGCCTCGCTGTTGGCCGAGTACGGCCTCGAACCAGGCGGTTATGTCCTCATGGCCAGCCGCATCGAACCGGAGAACAACGCGCTCACGCTGGTGCGCGCCTGGGCGGGCTTCGAGACCGACAAGCAGCTCGTCATCGTCGGCTCTGCCAACTGGGATAGCCCCTACGAGAAGGGCCTCCACAAGATCGCAGACCCAACCGTCCGATTCCTTGGAGGCGTCTATGCGCCTGGCCACTACGACGCCCTCGTGGCCAACTGCCACGCGTTCGTGCACGGCAACGAGGTCGGCGGCACCAACCCCGGCCTGCTCAACGCGATGGGGCTCGGGGCATCCATCGTGGCGATCGACGTCGACTTCAACCGCGAGGTTGCCGGCGACACCGCGCTGTACTGGCGCAACGACCCAGACGACCTGCGACGGCTGCTCGGCGAGCTGGAGGCACAACCGGAGCGGGCCGCCGCGCTCGGCGAGCGGGGCCGTGCCCGCGTGGCGGCGCTCTACGACTGGGACGACGTAACCGACCGCTACGAGCACCTGCTGCACGAGGTCAGAGCCAGACGCATCAGCAGGAGGTCAGAACGTGACTAGCCCAACAACCGCTCCCGTCGCCGCCGAGCAGGAGCCCGGAGCCATCGACCTGTCCGGCTTGCTCGCGCTGGCGCGGCGCCGGTGGCTCATCATCGCCGCCGTTGCGCTCGCATGCGCGGTGCTCGCGGTCGCGGCATCGGCGACCCGCACCGCGGTGTACGCCTCGCACGTCGACATCCAGCTGCCGGGGACAGACCAGTCTTCGGACAGCGGCCAACGCGCCACCATCGCCACCGAGCTCGAGCTGGCCGCCTCCGCACCCGTCACCGAAGCGGCCAAGGTGGCGGATGGGGTCACTCTTGCCGCCGCGGAGGTCGGTACCAGCTACATCCTTCGCCTGACCGCCCAAGCAACCTCACCAGAACAGGCACTCAGCGCTGCCAACCAGTACGGGGCGGCCTACCTCTCAATCCGCCAACAGCGCATCAACGCTGAGACCGCCCGCAAGACGTCCGTGTTCAAGGCCCAGATCGATGACCTCACCGCACAGCTCGGTGCCGTCGACGCAGCCGCGGCTGCCCAGAAGCCGCCGGGTCTCACTCCCGTGCAGGCCGGAAGACGCGAGGGTCTCATCAGCCAGCTGACGCAGACCACCTCGACCCTCGGTGCGATCCTCGCCGACGGCGCCGCCAAGGGTTCGGCGCAAACCGTGGCCCAGGCGGATCTCCCGACCGCGGCTGTGAACGGCGGCAAGGTGCCCGCCGCCGTGGCGGGGATCATCATCGGTCTTTTGCTCGGTTTCGTCGGTGTCGTCATCATCGAGCGGACCGTGGTGCGGGCAGGCGCCGTCTCCGTCGGCGACACCATCGCGGACGCTCCGGTGCTCGGCCGTTTGCGCGTCGACGCTGGCCCGACGTCTCGCACGGCCAGACACCTGGCGGGCTTGTCCGACGCGACCTTTGTGATGTTCGTCGGCCTTGCTCCGGCCGCCACGTCCGACCTCGCCGTCGTCGTAGCAGCTGCGGGCCCGGTCGACCGCGACGCGCTTGTCATCATCGACGTGGCCGACGCCGTTGCCGTCGCAGGCTGGAAGCC
>JAYUDU010000207.1:0-5357 GCA_043739605.1 Acidimicrobiales bacterium
GCCAACGGCATGACGTTCGCCGATCGGCTCGCCGCCCGTGGCGTGACGACCGTCGTGATGGACGACGCAGGTCGCATGGTTCGCCGGGAGCCTGACGGCTCCGCCACCGTGGTGTGAGCCGCCTCGACCTCATCGTCGGCCCGAACGGTGCGGGGAAGTCCACGTTCGTCGAGTTCGTCCTCGCAGATGCCCGGCCAGGCGTGCCGTTCGTCAACGCCGACATCATCGCCGCAGAGCGCTGGCCGGACGATCCGCTGTCACACGGCTACGAGGCGTCGCAGGCTGCGGCGGCGATCCGAGATGCGCTGCTTGCCAACCACGAGTCGTTCATCGCCGAGACCGTCGCCTCACACCCATCGAAGGTCGACCTGGTCCGACGTGCCGCAGCGGCCGGCTACCACGTGCACCTCATCGTCGTCGCGGTGCCCGAGGAGTACTCGGTCGCCCGCGTCGGCCTCCGGGTTGCAGCCGGCGGCCACGACGTCCCCGAGGACAAGATCCGCGCTCGCTGGCAGCGCCTGTGGACGAACGTCACCGAGATGATCGAGCTGGCCGCCAGCGCGGAGGTGTTCGACAACTCCGGCCCGGGCCCGGAGACGATCGCTGTCTTCGTCGGAGGCCACATCGTCGGTCGCGCGCGCTGGCCGGCGTGGGCGCCTGCAGCGCTGACGGCTCGGTGGGAGCCTCAGCCCCCGAGGCTTCGCAGGATCGCTCGCATCATCAGCGGGACATCGTCGGACTCCGCCCACGATCGGCTCGTCCAGTAGCCGCACTCGTCGTCGACGGTGACCTCGAACCCCAGCCGAACGGCCTCGTCCAGCACGTCGACCAGGGTCTCGTGCGCGGCGTGGAAGTGGTCCATGGAGATGAGCGTCGCGCTCGATGTCTTCACCCAGTCGCCGCCGCGCCATGTGCCATCAGGACCGTCGCGCAGGCGGACGGAGCAGCGCCAGCACGAGGAGGGGCGACTTCATGAAGTACGCGGAGGCCGGGATGACGGGGCCGCCGAGGCCGCGGTCCTTGGCGATCTTGGCGCAGCGCAGGGCATCGATGATGACGCCGGCCGAGTTGGGCGAGTCCCACACCTCGAGGCGCTCGCGCTCGGAGCATGTTCTCGAAGTCCATGTTGCCGCCGACGTTCAACTGGTACGTGCGGTCCAGCACCATGCCGCGGAGCGGAGCCCCTGTGTTCTGCGTGAACTGACTGTGCGATCTGAGTAACCTGTTCCGTGAACTGATAGCGAACTGTGAACTGATCGGGGTGCTGAGATGGATGCTGCCGAGCTCGATGACGTCCTCGCCAGGCTGCCGCGCAGCTGGGCGGGACAGCCGCACGATTGAGGCGAAGAAGGCCAAGGGCGGCCTCCCGGAGACGATGCACGAGACGTTCAGCGCGTTCGCGAACGGCGCCGGCGGTCTGATCCTTCTCGGCGTCGACGAGCGCCGGGGTTTCGCCGTGACGGGAATCGACGAGCCGACCAAGATGCTCGATCGGCTCGTATCGCTCGGCGCGGCCATGGAACCTGTACTGCGGCCGAAGCTGGAAGCCCTGACGCTCGAGGGCCGAACGATCGTCGTCGCACAGATCGATCCAGTGCCGCGGGACCAGCGTCCCTGTCATCGCGCGGACAGCCCACCTTGGTCGTCCTCCTTCCTGCGCGTCGCTGACGGTGACCAACGCCTGTCCTCCTACGAGGTGCAGCTGCTGCTCGAGAACCAGACTCAGCCCCAGCACGATCGTCGGGTGCTTCTGGGATCGACGATCGACGAGCTCGACGGAACGGCAGTCGCCGCCTTCGTCCGGCGGCTCCGAGAGCAACGACCGGTGTTGAGCGCTCACAGCGATGCCGAGATCCTTCGACTCCTCAACGTCGTGGTGCCAGGTCCAAAGGACCAGCGCCCGGCCGTCACCTTGACGGGCCTTCTGGCGTTCGGGGTGTACCCGCAGCAGCGAGTACCGCAGCTGAACGTGACGCTTGTCGTCTACCCCGACCTCGTCGCCGGGGCAGAGCGGCCCGCGCGGTGAGCGCTTCCTCGACAACCGGTCGATCGATGGTTCGATCCCGGTCGTGGTGCGAGACACGATCGCGGCGCTCAAGCGGCACATGCGTCAGCGGTCGACGGTCAGCGGACTCGTCCGGATCGACGAATGGGAGTATCCCGAGGAGGTCCTCCGCGAAGCCCTCGTCAACGCGCTGGTGCATCGCGATCTCTCGCCGACGGCACAGGGGACGCAGGTGCAGGTCGAGATGTTCCCGGACCGGCTTGTCATTCGGAACCCGGGTGGCCTCTTCGGACCCCTGCGAGTCGAGGATCTCGGCATCGGCACGATGCCTGCATCGAGCCGCAACTCGGCACTGCTCAAGGTGCTGGAGGACGCTCCGCTCGAGCCAGGGCGGACCGTCTGCGAGAACCGTGGGAGCGGCATCATGCGCATGCGCGCTGCGCTGATCGAGGCTGGCATGGAGCCCCCGACGTTCCGAGACGACGTCGGGACGTTCGAGGTCACCTTTCCGAACCACTCGTTGCTCGACGAGGAGACCCAAGCGTGGCTGCGAACCCTGAACCTCACCGGCTTGTCGGGGGTGCAGGTGATGGCCCTCGCACGTGCTCGGCGGGGCGACACGCTGACAAACGCCTCGTATCGGTCTTCGACCGGTGTCGCCGACAGCCGGGCGGCGACCGCCCAGCTGCAGGAGCTTCGGCGCCGCGGCTACCTCGAGCAGGACGGCTCCCGTGGTGTCGCCACCTACCGGTTGGGGACCGGTGCGACTCGGCCGGCGGCGCTCGCCTCTGGGAACGCTGGACGTGTCCGCGCCGTGCTGGGGACCGATCCCAGGACGAGAAGTGAGCTCGCCGCGGACGCCGGACTCAGCGACCGAGAGACGATCACCGCCCTACGACGGCTGCGGGAGATGGGCGAAGCCGAGCTGGTCGGCGTGCCGCGGTCACGCAACGCGAAGTGGCGATCGACTCGTTGAGGAAGCTGCCCCCGGACGCGCCGCAGCGCCGGCCCTTACGGACTGGCGCTGCGAGCGTGAAGCGGGAGGCAGCTCAACGCCGCCGGTGGCTCAGATCTCGCCGGCGGCGAAGGCGTTGACGGCGTCGTGGGCGTCGGCGTCGCGCATCTGCAGCGGGGGGGACTTCATGAAGTACGCGGAGGCGGGGATGACGGGGCCGCCGAGGCCGCGGTCCTTGGCGATCTTGGCGCAGCGCAGGGCGTCGATGATGACGCCGGCCGAGTTCGGGGAGTCCCAGACCTCGAGCTTGAGCTCAAGGTTGAGGGGGACGTCGCCGAAGTTGCGGCCCTCGAGGCGGATGTAGGCCCACTTGCGGTCCTCAAGCCACGGCACGTGGTCGCTCGGGCCGATGTGGACCGAGTCGGCGGGCAGGGGGTTGTCGAGCTGGCTGGTGACGGCCTGGGTCTTGGAGATCTTCTTGGACTCGAGGCGCTCGCGCTCCAGCATGTTCTTGAAGTCCATGTTGCCGCCGACGTTCAGCTGGTAGGTGCGGTCGAGCACCATGCCGCGGTCCTCGAAGAGGCGGGCGAGGATGCGGTGCACGATGGTGGCGCCGACCTGGCTCTTGATGTCGTCGCCGATGATCGGGACGCCGGCGTCCTCGAACTTCTTGGCCCACACGGGGTCGCTGGCGATGAACACCGGAATGGCGTTGACGAAGGCGACGCCGGCATCGATGCAGCACTGGGCGTAGTGCTTCTGGGCCTCTTCAGACCCGACGGGGAGGTAGGAGACGAGCACGTCTGCGCCGGAGCGCTTCAGCTCTGCGACGACGTCGACCGGCTCTGCTGGGCTCTCCTCGATGGTCTGGCGGTAGTACTTGCCGAGGCCATCGAACGTCGGGCCGCGCTTGACCTGGATGGCCAGATCGGGGACCGGGGCAAACTTGATGGTGTTGTTCTGCCCGCTGAAGATGGCCTTGGACAGGTCGAGGCCGACCTTGGCGGCGTCGACGTCGAACGCAGTGACGAACTCGACATCACCGACGTGATAATCGCCGAGGACGACGTGCATGAGGCCCGGCACGGTATCTGCGGGGTCTGCATTGCGGTAGTACTCGATGCCTTGGACCAGCGAGCTGGCGCAGTTGCCGACGCCTGCGATGGCGACCTTGATCGTTCCCATGATGTTCAGTCCTCCAGGACGTCGTGATTGATGAATTGTGCGGGGATGTGAGCTGCGGTGGGGTTCGTTTGGGTCGATGCGGCCTTCTCTGATGCGAGCAGGCGATCGAGCCACGCGATGTCGTGCGCGGTCGCTTCGTTGCCGTGATCGGCGAGCGCGGTCGCGTAGGGGTCGCGGGCCGGGGTGACGGCCTTGCGAAGCGTCTGCGCGCGGGCGAGGCGCTCGATGAGCGACGAGCGGCGACGCTCGAGGAGGCGGACCCGCGCCTCCGGCGGGAGGAAACGGGCGAGTGCGAGGCGCAGACCGAACTCGCGGTCGTCGTCGAGGTTGGCCGGGTCGACCGACACCATCTCGTCGAACAGCGCCTCACCCTTTGGGGTGATTCCGTACACGCGGCGGCGGGCATCTTTGCCAGTGGCGGTCGTCGCCTTCGTCGGCGCCGCGTCGGCCCTGGCGCGCCGAGCCTTGAAGGCCGCCAGCTCGGCGCCGAGCGAACCGGTGGCGGGCGTGGAGAGCGGCGTGACGTCGGGGTGCAGGGCGGCCGTGACGGCCTTGACCGCGCCGGCAGCTTCCAGCTTGCGCAACGCCGGGTACAGCGAACCGAAGCTCACAGAGGAGAAGGCGCCGAGGGTGTCGGTGAGGCGGCGCTTCAGCTCGTAACCGTGCAGCTCCTCGTCCTTCAGCAGTCCCAAGATCGCTAGCTCCAGCATCGCGTCACCTCCTTCGTTGGTCTCATGCGTGCGTCTCGATGTATCGGCTCGATACATCGACAGCATGAACGCGCGGCGACGGGTTGTCAACCCACGGGGGGGTTTCGCCCCGCGACCCCCGGAAGACAACACCGAAGCGTCGACGCCGGCGGCGCCCGCGCAAGCTTTGGACCGGACCTCGTAGTCGGTCCACGGCACTCGGTGAGGCTCTGGTACCGCTGTGACCCGCGGGGAGGGTCACACCGGTACCAGAGCTTGCGCGCGCTGCGCCGGTCGATGACTGACTGGCTGCGGGCTGCTCGGGTATTCGCCGGGCCGGCGACGGCCAGGCGCTGCATCACCTGAAAGGTCGCGCCACGGCCATCACCGGGCGTTGGTCGGCCCCGCTCGCGGTGAGCTCACAGCCGCCGGCGCTCCAAGTCGCGGCTCGTCGGTGCGGCGAACAGCGCATCGATGGCTGTCCGCTTCGTTCGGGCTTGACTGAGGGTGTTGGCCGACGCTT